>JBBSSO010000001.1:0-23736 GCA_038241905.1 Cytophagales bacterium
GATATTGGAGATCGGGCGCCAGTCGATCAGCAGGTTGATCTGGTTGAAGAATTCCTCCTTGATTTTCCTGCGCTCTACCATGTAATCGGCAAAACCCTGCTTCTGTTCGTTTTTCATACCCTAAAATACAGAGAAACATGGAGAAAAACAAGAGAAATAGCGCCTAAATAATTAACAATCAATTACTTATGAAGAAAAGTGCCTCGCAACGGTCTTGGCTTTTGCCTGGCAGTGAATTAATAATAAACCAGAAGGGGCAGGTTGAGAATTCTCAGCCTGCCCCTTCTGGTTTATATCTTGTACTTCTTGTTTTAGGCCTGTTTTTCAGAAAATAGGCCTAAAACAAAAAGAATAAAGTTCTGTCGGTGACGTGCATACCAATTGTTTCAACTAACCAGCCTTTAACGCTTGCCTAGAATATCTATTTTCTCGGCACCCGTGGCTGCGTTAGAAGTGGTAACGATAATGTGTTTTTCATCGGCGCAGCGCATATCGGTAAATCTGGCTTTTGTCATAGGTACTTGCACATCGCCCTTAAATAGGGTTGTGTAAAGCCATTCTGAACCCACCACCTTCGCGAAGGTAGGCTGCACCGGCTTACCCTCGTTTCTTACTTGATCGATGGCGTTTACGCGCTTAAACTGCAGCGGAACCTCTGCCAAAAAACCTTCTGCATCAAAATCGACTTGAAATTTCTTTCTGGGATGTGCGCCGGCATCGGCTATAATCATGCGCAGCTTCTGGGGAGCCACCATTTTTACAGTCATGAGAATGGTATCGCCAGGGTGCCAGGTGTACTGCTCTACGTTAGGTGGATTGTTCCAGACTTTAGTGCGCCAAAAGGGCCGCCAAGCAATGCGCTGCTGGCTTGTTTTGCCGGTGGCCTTGTCTACCGAGAACGTCCACGTCATGCCGGCGTCAACTTCGTGGTGCCCTCCCGCGTTTCCTCCCATGTAAATCGAAAAATTATCCAGGGGTAGGTTGTTTTTTTGCTCGTCTAGCCGGTTCGGATCAGTGGTTGGGTATCCTAACACCGCCACTCCGGTAATACCAGTCCATTTATCAAAACTGCTCACTGCTTTTCGGTAGTAAGCTCCAGGAAAACAAGGGATAGAAGCAGCGGCAGGCACTTCGCTGGCAACCTTTTGGTCAAATTTCCCGCCGTTGGACGTTAGAGAAGATGTGGTGCCCTTACAACCTAGCACAGAAATAAAAAGCAGGCTCAGGGCCATGTTCTTCAGATATAAGATTCGCATTTTCGTAAAATTTAAATTCAAAACATTGGTTAAGACAGAATGATGCCGCCGAGAGGGCATTAAGCTGTGCCCGCTTCCCAATTAAAAATTGGGAAGGTTTTCCATGAATAAGCTCAAGGCAAGAACCAATTCATTTAATTCTTTAGTCGTTTTTCTACCTCGGTTAGGGGCAGGTTGATTTCGCGGCCAACGCGTTTGCCATAACGATAACTTACCGCCCTTACATGATGCGCTCCTTTTGGAATTGTCACTGGTTGGCCCCGGTATTTAGGGTAGAACTTGTCGGGATTTGAATCATCAAAAGTATAGTGGATGTCTACGTCTTTCACTTCGGTGGCCATCACTATTGCTAGAACGCCTGCCGTGTTTCTTACTGCTGAAATAATAGGTTCATAAAAATGAGTGGAGTAATTCACTTTCGCTGAATCTAACCGCGGTAAATGGGCCTCTAACCGAAAAACAAAAGCATCCCACTGGCGTTTCTGTTGGGGCGTCCAGAAAACCTCGGCCAGCGAAAGGCCACGGGGCCAGGTCATGAACTGAAGCTTGCGTTCATGTGCTACTTGCTCAGTCCAGAGGCTACCTTGCCCACCCAAAATATTGGCGGCATTGGCTTCTTGGGGCACTGGATTAAAGTTGTAAGTAGCACTTAAACGAGTGACGGTGAAGGGTCCATTTTCCAGATACACATCTCCTTGGTAAAAATCAAGATAGGTATTAAACGCAGGTGTCATGACTACTTTATGCCCTTGCTTAGAGGCCAGAATACCACCTTTCATATCTTTCCAGCTCATAACTGCCATATTGGGGGGCAAACCGCCGTCTAGTTTTTCGTACCAACCCATCGCTTTTTTGCCTTTGCTTTCTATCATATTGGCGATGCGTTTAAGAAAATACGTTTGCAGCTCTTCCGAACTCATTAGCTCTTCATCTTTCATCCTTTTTTGACATTTGGCGCAGTTGTTCCAATAAGAGCGGGTGACCTCATCACCACCCATGTGCAGATACTCACCCGGGAAAAGCTGTGCCAGTTCAGTAAACACCTTCTCCAGTTCAAGGAAAGTAGAGTCATTGCCGATGCATAGCACGTTCGTTCGCTTGGGGTTCCAAGGGTCGCCGGCTAGAACCTGCTGCGGGGTTTGGGTGCAGGATAAGTGAGGATAAGAAGCAATGAGTGCGAGGCTGTGGCCAGGCACATCTACCTCGGGCACAATGGTCACGAAGCGTTGGGCGGCGTAAGCAATGATTTCCTTTATGTCTTCCTGTGTATAAAAGCCACCGTCCGAGGCAATTTCTCCCGGCTCTGGGGCCTTAAATCCTTTCCAGTAGCCAGTTCTAGGAACGCGCCAGGCACCAACTTCCGTTAGTCTGGGCAGGCTTTTGATTTCCACGCGCCAGCCCTGATTATCGGTTAAATGCCAGTGAAAAGTATTGAATTTATACTTGGCCATCTGGTCTATATACGCCATGATTATCTCTTTTGGAAAAAAATGCCGGCTTACGTCCACCATGAGTCCACGCCACGCCAGCCTTGGGTAATCCTTCACTTTCACCGCCGGTATTTTCCAGTTTACCCCTTCTGTTTTATACTGACTTTCCACGGCTGGAGGCAATAGTTGTAATAAAGTCTGGATGGCATAAAACCAACCATTGGGCTCATTGGCAGTGATTACAATTTCCCTAGGATTTACCTCCAGTGTATAGCCTTCTTTCCCTAGCTTGGGTTGAAGCGAGGCGTGAAGCACGAACCGAATGAGAGATTTGCCTGATTTCTTAGAAGTTACCGGCACGGCATAGCTCATAACGGTTCGCAATCGTTGGGCCAACAGAATGGGCACGCCTTGGTGATCCTCATCTTTCCCATCCAAAACAATCTTTGTATTCGGATCAATCTGAAACGACCCAGTCTTTAGTTCCAGCAGTACTGGTTCCGGAATAAGGTAAACTTGGGTAGAACCGCTTTGCTGCTGGGCTGCTAAATTTTGCAAAAAAAACCAAAAGAGAAGACTACAAAACAAAAATTTGCGCATTATCATATTATCAGGTGATGCGAAATTTTATGTTTAGGGGCTGTTTTTTCAAAATCAGCCCCCAAACATAAAAACTTAAAGAATCTACTTTAGGTAACGGATTTCAGTTTCTTAACCACTTCTGGGGGTGCGGGTTCATTGGTGAGATAGGCCTTAAGCAATGTGAACGCCAGCAGTCGCACGGCCATGCCCTGCCACTGCAGGCGTTTCTCCACTTTGTGATACAGCATAGAAAACATATATGCTTCACGGTCCTGCGGCCACATAAACGTATATGTATCTAATACTTTCCTGAATTGGTTTAAGCAGGGATAAAACCCTCCATGATCTTTATCCTTGAATATTATATCAAGAAAGAAGACATTCTCTACTAACTCCTGCTTGTACAGCGTAGAATAATAGCTCCTATACCATTATCGTAAGCTTTGCAAATACTCTTTATATCTGTTGTAAAGATGCCCTGCCTGCAGATATGCGCTCTGCGGGCTCATGAAGTGTGAGAATTCAAACGTAATGGCTTTGTCATAACCAGCTCTGCGAGCCGCCTCTAACTTTAGTCTCAGTTTCTCAAATTTGATAGGTAAAAACTTGATGGGCATGTCTCGGTCAAAGCTCTCTGCGTTGGTCCAGCATTGCATGCCAAAATTCTTGGCCATTTTTTTATTGATAGCAAAGAAGTCTTCCAGTTCATGATAGTCAATATGTCCATCTTGAAAAGCCACGGCGTCTACGGAGCCGTGAAGGCCCGAGAAAATTTCGCTCCACTCCTCTTCATGCTGGCGCAGCGAAACTGCGTCTTCTTTTGATAGCTGGGAGGTGGCCGCCATCACGGCTTTCTTGCCATCAATCCAAGGGGAGATAAACGTAGTCAATCCGCCGCTCACGTCTTTGCATTGCTGGCCTAGCGTACGAAAAGCTTCGGTTGCCCCTTTGGTCTTGCGGCTAATTTCCATACTCAGGTACCAGCCCCCGAAGCTTTTAAAGTGACCATATTTTTGCCAAACCTCGTCTATCACATATCGGTTGGCGTCTATTTCATCTTGTAGGTTGCCGGTATCCCAGTAATGCCCACTGTCATAAAGCCCAAAGTAAAATTTCAGTCCATGTTTATCGGCGAGTTCTAGGAACATTTGCACCAAATCTACTGGAGGCTTGTAGCAACCGTAATTCTGCTGAAGATATTGTGAGGGATAAGTGATAAATCGGCGATAGCCGCTCCTGATCATGATTACAGTGTCAATTCCAACCGCTTTCATGTACCCAAAATCACGGTCCCATTCATCACGCCCCCAATTCTGGTGCGGGATATCATGGGAGATTTCGTCTATAAAGGTTCCGGTTATTTGCATAATAACGTAGTCAAAAATTTACGTTTTGCTGATGTTGTGCTATTTTTTTTAAGTTAGCCAGCTTACTCCCCTTGTTTGGGAGCAAGCTTTACAGGTAAAACTTAGCAAGATTTTGGTTAATGCGTGAAAGAATTCTTAGAGCTTTTTAGAGGGCTATTAAGTTACGGTTCATTCACATTTGCTACCCAACTTTCACACTATTCTCTTTCTTATCCTTTTCATACATGGGTTCATTGTCAGATTCACTGAGCTTGTCCCACCAGTTTTTCTTTAAGATAATTGAAGTTATCACTAGGACTACTGTCCAACCCAAGGCATAGTAATTTTCTCTGATCATGAAGTAGATCGGGATCACTACTTGGGCAAACTGCCAGGCAATACCTACCACAATGTTAGTCCAGTCACGGCCCGCGTGTTGGTTAGGCACAAAGTCCGGATTTTCAGCCATTACCTCGCGTTTTATAGGTCCCCAAAAGCCCCACGGCCGGGTCTCGCGGTAGTAGTTTTTCACAGCCTCTCGGTTGGGCAACGGCTTCATGTACGTACCAATAAGACAGCCGATGATTGAAAAAACTAAGATAAGCGGGAATACATAAATGTCCACAATCTCAGGGAACACAAACAGCTTAATGGTAGAGGCTATGAGTCCGAAGAGCATGCCGTAGAAGTAGCCGTAGCCCGTGAAGCGCCACCACACCCACTTAAGCAGGTTGGCCGCCACATAACCGCCGTATAGCGCCGAGGTTATCCAGAGGGTAAGCTTGTTTAAGGAGCCCGCGTTAAACCCAAAGATGATCCCGACCACCACTAGCAGTATAGAAGAAATAATGCTTAGGCGCACGTACTTTTTGTCTGAAGCATTGGGGTTAATATATTTCTTGTAGATGTCGTTAACAATGTAAGCCGGGGCTGAATTGACAAATGCCGAGAACGTTCCCATAAAAGCGGCCAATAAACCTGCCAACAACAAGCCTCTAAACCCATTGGGCACAAACTTATTAATAGCTAGCGGCAGTATCTTTTCAAAGTCCATGTTAGGGCCCATCCCGCTAATCTCCGGCACCAGATATACCAACGCCAAAACGGCGAAGCCCGCTACCATTAAATACCGCGGCATGTACATCACCCAAATAGTAGTGAAGCTCATTTTAGCGGCCTCAGAAGGGGTGCGGGCGGCCAACACCCGCTGCATATCATATGAAGGAACAGGGCCGGCAATGGAGGCAAAAATTCCTTTGAACAGCATCATCATGAAAAGTGCGCCAAAGAGACTGAAGCCGTCAGTTTCCAGTTTTTTATTTACGGCCGGAAAAGCGGTTTGGCTCCAGTCCATGTTTAAAGTCCATCCGAAGGAGAGGTCTTTCCAGCCCGGCGGAATAGCGGCATTGATTTGCTCTGCACTTACTGAAGTGTAGGCGACGTACCCAATCACGAAACAGGAAATGGTCATAATAACAAACTGCACAATCTCGGTAGCCACCACGCTATACATGCCGCCTTTCACGGTATAGACGGTGGTTATAAGACAGATTAACAAGGCATACCCACGCTCTGAAGAAACAGCCCAATCGCCTATAAAAAAGCTTAAATCCCAGGGTAAAATAATGGTGCATAGTTTACCAATACCTTCAAAAAAGTAGGCGATAAACCCTAGCACGCTGATAATAGCAAAGGCTACAATGATAATGTGCGAGAGCTTGGCTCCTTTGCCATCGCCGAAGCGGAAGGTAATCCACTGCGCACCCGTCATTACTTTTGAGCGGCGCATCCAGATGGCCAAAAAAACGAAGATGAACACTTGGTTCCACACCGGCCACAGCCACGGAATCCAGGCGCTTTTGAGGCCGTACACAAACAGAATCATGACTGTCCACATGGTGCCAGAAACGTCAAACATACCGGAGGCATTGCTGAGCCCCAAGTAATACCACTTCATGGTGTTGCCGCCCAAAAAATAGCTCTGCATATCTTTTGAAGCTCTCTTTGATATATAAAAGCCGATGCCTAAAATGCCCACGATGTAGGCAAAAATGATGGCGATGTCTAATGTGCTTAAACTCATTCTTATAATTTAAATCACTGTCTCGGCTATTTTTTCACTCTGAGCTCCAGAGTGCTTGATCGCTTTAGTCTTTAGTTTCTTCCGAAGAGCCTGTTTTCGGCCTGTTTTTGGAAAAACAGGCCGAAAACAGGATACGTTGTTATCCGCAACGTTTTACTCGGTTAACCCGCGCTTTAATTCTTTCCACCAGCCTTCGTTAATCACGTGCACAATGTCAAAAACCATGGCGCCGTCAGATTTAGCGCGGCACATTTTCAAGGCCTTTACAAACTGCTCTGGATGGCCTTTGTATTGGTCTACATACACCCCGGCGTACACCGGCACTTTACCTTTGGTAATGTTCATTGCCATTTCGGCGGAGCCTTCTACGGTGTACCAGTCATCTGTTCCTTTTCCTTGCCCCGCTTCTGTTCTATTCACGGTATTGGGATCAATGTTTTTGGCTTCTTTCTTGTCTACTTCAAAGTAGTAGCTGCCAGTGGTGTACAGGTCCAATGCTTCGGCGTAGCCGAAGTTCTTGTACTCTTTGGTGGCCCAGTCAAATTTCTGAGACGGGTCATATTCTTTACTGGCCCAGTTTACGCCCACCTCATAATAAGTAGGATACCAAGAGCCAGTATAGTCTCCAAAAATGAGGCTAGGTTTAATTTCTTTTAGTTCAGCACGAGCTTCATAGATAAAATCATGGATGACTTTGGCGCGCCACTCAATCCATTGCTTGTACAATGGGCCTGGCACTCGGGTTGGCTTTTGCGCTGTAGTATACGCGTAAATGTCTGCGGGAAAATTCTCTATTTTTTTGCCGATGTACTGCTCAAACATTTTTCTGGAGGCCTCAGAGAAATCCGACTCTAAACCGTCAAAACGGACACGGTCTAAGATAATTCCGTCCAGTTTAGGATACATTTTCACTAATTCTTTTAATACCGATAGCTCGTACAATTGCACCTCCCGCAAAGCAGGGTTCACCATGGCAGAATATTTGGTCTTGATGGTAGAGATGGGCATCATGCCCGTGGCGGTGTAATTTAGTGACTGCCAGCTTTTCTTTGCCGGGTCACTAAATACTGGCCCACGGTTAAAGAGGTTATGACCCTCCACAAAAATATTAGTAGAAGCGTGCACCGTCATGCCTAAATTGTGCGCCTCTTCTATAAAGACTGTCAATAAATCAAAGCCACCTGGCTTAGTAAAGCCTGCCCAATCGTTCATGACCGGAGCAATTTTGCTTGGCCAAAGTACCTCACCAGAAATAGGTTTTACGTCTACTACTACATCGGTTACTCCAGCATCTTTTGACTTGGACAAGTATATTTTGATGGAATCTTGATAAGCGAAACGCTTAAAATTGGCCGTAGCATCAAAATACAGAAGATTTTTGCTTTCTAATTTCTTATCTGCTGTAACAGGGGCAATACTGACAGTATTTGGCTTCCCACACATGCTAAAGAGCACGAGCAAACCTACTGCCATAAGTTGAGTGAACTTATGCATAAAAATACTTTATAAGGTTTTTAAAAGGCTACTATTTAAGAGCTTGTTTAAATTCTAGGTTTACCAGCGAAAATGGTTTGAGTAAGGTTCTGCCAAAGTCATTTTAAAGCGGTTTTTGGACTGCTTCTGCAGTGGTGCGGAAACGAGGCACAAATCACTGAAAATTTGTATTAGACTAGATTATGCAAAACAAAAGATTGTAAAAAGTCAATCTATTTAATTATTTTAAGTGTCCGTTAAAATCAATTGGCTTGGCAAACGGGTTCAAAAGGTAATCTACTATAACAGCGGCCTCTTTTCTATTTAATTCTAAATCTGCCGCGGCAGATTTCCCAAAATTGAACTTAGTCCATTCAGAGATTATTTTCTCATAACCCAAAGCTGGGTTTATAGTAGCTAAAACCTCGCCCAGAAACTTAAGCGTAAGGTTTTGCCCTGAGGCTTGGAAAGCGCCTAATTCATTATAATAGGTCTTTAATCCTGTCACTAGTTCAAATTCGCTGATGGCGCGTTCTGGGTAAAACCAGGTTTGGTTTGCCCACTTGTAAGGCAGCCCGGTTCCTTTAAGAATTCCGGTAGCGCCTATCCGCTGAATAGCCGCAAAATGAGAATCAGCGGGTTTTACATCTATATAAGGCATCAAATAAGCGTTTGAAGTAAGTAGTGCCTGCTGCACTTCTCTTATGTTTACTTTGCTGGGCTGCAAATTATTTTTGAGCGCTACTGCCGCCAAGGCACCTGCCGCCTGCCCAATCCCTAGTACAACTGGCTGGAGACGGCTAGCCCCGTTTACAATGTTAGTTACACTAATGCTCTTTTCAGCAACAATTAAGCCCTCTACATCTTTGGGAATAAGTGAACCTAGCGGTACATTGTAAGAAGGCACCTTAATTTTTACAAAATCTATGGCCGGTGCTTTAGGGTTTTTGAGGTGGTGGTGGTCAATGGTGTAGTCGCCTACGGCGATGCCGGTGCGGTAGTAAGCTTCTTTCTGGTCGAACGGGTTAGACACGTGCTGCAGGGCAAGTTTGGCAAGTCCCTCTACCCTTCTGGATTCACGGTGGTAAGGAATCATCGGAAGGTTATCGGCCGTAGGAAATTCACCTTCGGCGATGCCTAAATTCTTGAACCCCAGCTCCGTCTGCAGGTAATATAGAAAGCGGAGCGTATGCAGCTTTGCTTCTTTTAAGGCCTCAGTCCGTTCTGCGGATGTTTGGTTTATTATATTCAGATAAATATCGTTGCCGCATTTAGGCCAATTAATCATGTATTTGTTGTTTGGCAACTTGGCATAGTTTATCATTTCCAAGCAGTTTTCGTTAGGTCCTCCATCAGCGGCAGGGTCAGATACGTCACAGGCGCAGTCAAACTCTTTGGGGTTGTAGCCTTGGGGTTTTTTAATGGTTTTGTCTGCTCCTTGGCCAAAGTCTTTCAACACTACCACATAGGTCATGTCCTGAATAATATCATTCGCATTTTCTGGAGCATAAGCCTCGCCTGTCTTCTCCTTGCTGTCCATACCAATGTCATATTTGGCACCTGCTTTGGCCATAACATCGCCCAGCTCTGTAGCGTCTATTATCAGTTTAGCATCTATGCTTCTCTTCTTTTTACCCTGCCGCACAATTACGCGCCACCCTTGCTCTGTTTTCTTAACCTCAAGCCATTCCGTTTTATACCAAACAGACAAGTTTTTCTCTTGAGCCAATTCCTTCAGCAATTTATTCCCTACCGAAGGTTCAAAGAGGGTATTGCTTACCCAACCTGTTTCCACGGCCTTCGGTCCACCGTAATAATTGTAGAGTTTTTCTCTAAATTCTCCCCATAAACCCGATGGCATCTGGTGGTTTCCATCAATAGCAGAAACCCCCGCAGCAGTAAGCATTCCGCCTAGCCATTGCGTTTCTTCTATTATTAAGGTTTTTGTACCCATTCGGGAGGCCTGCACTCCTGCTGTTGTACCACTAGCTCCGCCTCCAATAATTAACAAATCTGTTTTGTAACTCTGTGCTAACACAGGAGCCTGTCCAACTAATAGGCATAGAAGACAGAAAAAGGTAGAAATAAGTTTTAGCTGCATCGTTGATTTATGTATACCCCTAAAGTACCGACTATCTTTAAAAACACCAAGCTATTTTTAAATAACTTTATAAAGTTGTTAGATAAGCACATTATTCATTCAAAAGAAAAGGCACTTTTGAAACACACTATTTTTATAACACGCTTCTTCTTCACTACAATTCAGTATCATTTGCTGGGTTAAACGTTATTAAAACATTTAGAAAATACTGCCTATTTGCGGCTGGTTCCTGCTTTCCGAAGTTCAGGAATTTCCGTTTTAGGCCTGTTTTTCAAAAAACAAGCCTAAAACAGAAATGAAAAGAAATTTACTAGACTAAGCTTTCTAAAAACTTTTGAACTGGGTAAATTTTACAATTTAGTCTGTTTATGAAATCGATGAGGTATTTAAAGCTTCTTTTTTTAGCATTCACAAGTGATAAGCCCTGTTACTGCTCAGGTCGTAACCCCTTAAATTGTTAAATGATATAGCTGCTTTAGGCCGTACATTATGCTATGTATTGGAATACATTTGAATCCCTAGATGTTGTTGAATACTTACACTAAGATCTGTGTCTAAGCTGGAAGAATTAGTTAGCCTATCTGCTGCTGAGAAAAGCCCCACGTATTTTTGCCTGAATTTGAAGGTTCAATCACATTTGAAATAATATTGCCTTGCGTTTTAGGTGTGTTTTTCAAAAAACAGCCCTAAAACGCAAGGCAATAATACTAGAGTTTTTGGGTCTGATTATCTTTTCACAATCCGCTTAACTACTCTTCCTTCAGGAGACTCTAGCACTACCAAATATACGCCAGCAGGCATTTTGGCAAGGTCTAACTGAACAGAATTTGAAGTTAGGTTTTGCTTCCGTAGAACTTTACCACCCATTAAATTGAAAACGGTAATACTCCCCTGCTTCCGAAGTAATTCAGGCATATCTACTACCAAAATACCATTTGTAGGCACTGGGTAGACATTCACTTTTGCACCAAGCACATCACTTTTAGTTGATGTTATGCTGCCTACTTTCTGCAATTTGATAGCATCAATTGTAACATAAGTAGAAGCTGTACCTGTAGCCTCGTTAGACACTATTAAGGAATCATTGGAGTTTAAGGCATAGGTACCCAGTAAGGTAAATTTACCACCATTGGCGGCGGCAGTCTGGTCCACTCTTACTACAGGCTGCGCTACACCGCTTTGGTACACTGTAAATGGAGTATCCTTGGCGCGGTTGCTTGCTACCAATGTCCAGGTACTCACTTCATACTGACCGGCAGGAATATCAGCAAAAACATACTTAGCTACTTTATTCCCTGTACCTACTGCTATATATTTTGCCTTTGACTCACCATAATAACCTGCATTTCCAGTAGTAGACCATGCTCCACCTCGTTCAGAATATACGTTAGTCATTTCAGTATCAAATATAATAGCCTCAGGCGATTTCTGTTTGATAATAACGGCAGTAGGCATGCTCCGTTCTGCTCCATCAGAAGGTTTGATAGTCTTCTGTCCTTTCACCACCATTGTAGAAGATCCACCTCCATCTAAGTTTAAGGCTTCAACAGCGCCTAGGCTAACCATAATATCTGCCAACTCACTTAAAGTAGCACCTTCACTTACACCCTGATTTCCACCTTCCAAAACCAGTAAAATTACTTTTTTTGCAGCCGTGTAACCGATGGCCGTGCGCGCACGCCTAGACGTATTATCTACTTTAATCAGTTCGTTTTCATCTGTTATATTTTTCACACCATTCTGCACTAGAACCGGAGCGCCACCAATGGCCATAACTGGCGACCACATGGCACCACCGCTAGGAAAAGAAGCTGTAGGCTGTGCCTGCGGCGATTGTCCTTCTACATTTGGGCTGGGAGTTGGATAGCTGTACATGGTACTACCTGGGCCCACATTGTACATCCAAGCTACATCTAAAACATTATTAGGCAGTACTCCAAAAGCTCCTCTAGTAGGAAAGTAGGGGGTTGGTACGCCATTATATTCTCGGTTAAAGCTTTTGATATTGTTTGCTAACACTGCTCCGTTTTGTACCACCAGACTTAGAGAGGTGGCTCCACTAAAAAAGCCGCCGTTAATAGCCACGTAAGCTGCTTCTCGCTGCTCTGCCGCCAGAAATTCAGTGGGAGTTTTAACGTTGGCGTCATGGGCGACTTTCAGTTCTAGCTCAGTATCAGTTAAGTCCGCAATGGTATAATACGCTTTGGTAGGTACTCCAGCTGCAAGAGGCGTGGTTGTGGTAAAAACTTCTACTGACGAAGGTAAATTTGTGTTCAGGTCAGTTGGCTTAGTCCAGACTAGCTGAGCAAAACCATCATTTGCCACTAACAGGAAAACTGCTACTGCGAGGCAATTTTTAAAAGTGAGTAAAGTTTTTGTCATTTGTTTAAATAGTTAAGGATTTAATAATTTCTTTCGGAATTTAAATTTAATCTATTTAAATAAGTTTCAAAACTTTTTAACCATTAAATTTTCCATCCACTCCCATTTGTCCATTTATGTAGCAAATAATAGATATTTTAAAACCTCAAGTTTAGAGCTCGTTTAAACTATAGGTTTGCCAGCGGAAATGATTAGCTATGCCAAAGGTTCAGGGTAAAATACATCAGACCTTCATTTACATAATCACCTGCTTCGCGCGGTAAAGCACTCCTCCTTGTTTTACTAAGAGCACATAAACACCAGCTGGTATCTGTTCAGTAGAAAAAGAAAAGGTAGATTTTCGATAATCAAACTCTTGAATAGGTAATGGAAATACTTTACCACTTACATCCATTAAAGCAACCCATTCCACTTTCTTGGTATTGCCTGGAGTGGTTAACGTAAAGCTCTTAATTGATGGATTAGGAAACACTGTAAGCGCATTTTCATTTTTACTTAGCTGCCCCAGCCCCAGCAGAGGTGGAATGGGTGCAGTATCTAGGCGTCGGTTATGAATAATCATTACCGCATCTGCGCTAATGTATTTACCTGACTCTACATTTTCATTCGTCAGCTTAACTACTTTGTGGTCCCCTTGCGTGAGATAAACATCGGCTAGTTTATTCCACCCCCCCAGCAAAGGCTTCGTCTGGTCTAAGTACTTAACGGTAGAGGTACCGTTAAAGTCAAAAACCTGATACGCCGCATTAGTTGTTCTATTACCGGCAGGAATATTATAAACGTAAACCTCATAATAAGCATTGGCGGGCACATTTATGGAGTACTCTATAGATGCGCTCCCGCTCAACCCGCCGTACAGGCTTTTTCCTTGATACCCTTCAAACCCGCTCTGGGCCCAAGAGCCCACTTTTACTACATTAGTCGAATGATTATGCGTGGTAATGGCCACGTGTTCACGCCAATTTGCGGGTGCGTAGGGCGGATGCATAGCTGTCAAGAACCTGTTTTTTTTCAGATAATCGAATTTACCTACTAGGTCATCATAAAACCACATGGCAGCCCCTTTAAAGCCTAAGGCAAGATTAGTATTATAATAGGCTACTACTTGCTCAGGAGTTAATCTTGTAGACCCCGGATTTATGGCAAAGGAAGGATAGATTCGCTCATAATTACTAACCGAGTTCTTGGTATAAGTATTCCAGTTCTGATAGGTAAGTATATTTGAGGAGTAGCTCTGCATCTGCAGATTATCTACCTTATTATTGTTCAACCACCACTTCCAGTCTTGCAGTAAGTTTTCATAGGCGGTATAAGTAGACGTACCCATTTGGCTGGGGGCACTTGAAACGTTAACCTTTGGGTTTTCGGCCTTAATGGCATCATACAGTTTGCCCACAAAGAGATTTATCTTGTCTGCCCGCCAGCGCATCCAGGCGGAATCTGCTATGTCAGAAGGCGGCGCTGCTCCCTGATGTTCACTTTTATACAGTGAAATTGTATAGGGGTCATAGCCGTAAGCTTTGCTGGAGTACCGGATTCTGTCCATTTCAATGCCGTCAATATCATAGTTTTTGACAACTTCTAGTGCCAAATCTATCAGGAAATCCTGCACCTCAGGATTGCTCTGCACCATCCAGTAAAAATTACTGCCATCCTTTTCTACTCCGGCTTGGGTCCGTGCCACCCAAGTTGGATGAGCTTCAAAAATAGGTCCTTTTGATGTAGTCCCTCCCGGAGCATAACCGCCTACAAACCCGTATTCAAACCAAGCCTCTACGTGGAGCCCTACCCGGTGACCTTCGGCTATGGCTTCAGCCAGAATATCGCGCCCGGCAAAAGTAGGGTCTATCGCGATGCCCGTGTGCTGCTGAAAAACAGAACTCTGCCACAGTGGATACCCCCGGGACCAGGCATTTACATACACAACATTAAAGTTTGCGGAAGCCAAACTATCCATCTGTGATGCTATTTTAGCCTTGCTCGTAAAGGAACTTCTGGCTAGCCAAGTGGCCCTTAGCTCCTGCCCTTGTGCTTCTGACATAAGCAAAAGCAAGAACACACTACCCAACAAAAACGCTATCTTTTTCATACTTACTCCTTTTGTTATTTCACTATAATCTCATCAGTCATTAGAAAAGCTAACCCACCAGCACCCGGATGCCATTGTGGGCAAATCCCAATATTCTTTGCTCTTATCTTAACATATCTCACTAGCGGACCATTCCTTTTGTAGGAGAAGGACTTAATTACTTTTTTACCTTCTGCCAAACGGATTTGATGCCCCATCTGCTTTACCTCTTTAAATTGGCGGTCATGCCCAGCAACAGAAAAAACAACCAACTGCGGCAGAAAAATCCACGAATTGATATCCTGTAAAAACCTAATGCTCACCTCCTGCACGTTTTGCTCGGTACCCAAATCAATTTCACCCTCAAAATCATGCTTCTCGTAGCCCTGCCAAAAGCCTTTTCTAAAATCACAATCTCCTATAATTCCATCGGTTAAACCAAAAATACCGCCTGCCGCATAAGTCGGGTGGAACTGGCTTGACAGCGATGGTTGCTTATGCAACGCCAGGTGCTTTTCAAACACTGCCTCAACCGGCTCACTCCATGCTTTACCTACTTTAAATGGAATTATCTTCAGCGTGCCTGACGTAGTAAACTGGATAGGCTGACCAGTATATTGAGCGGATTGTATAGTAGGAAGAGAGCCATCTAAGGTGTAGCGCAATACTACATTGGATAAGCCTGGTTGCAGTTCCACGTTAAAACCATTGGCAGCTTCTATGTAAACTGACTTCACTTTTACCGGTGCGTCTTCAAAACCATACTGCACCCCCAGATTTTCAAGCAAAGAATAATTATGGCGCATTCCTTCTTTGAATTCTGAATAAGCTAGGTCATGGCTGCTCCGCCACACGTTTTCGGCAAAGGCTAGTAGCCGCGGAAAGACCATGCCGTCTACTTTGTCTTCGGGAGTTTCTTCTGTCCAGAGGGCGGCTTCTGCTCCGATTATCTGCTGCCGCGCAACTGCAGGAAGATCATGGGGAATTATGGGAGTAGCTAGCACCTTCTCCACATTGGTAATGCCACTGTTCAGGTCAAAATAGAAGCTACTGCGGGGTGAAACGATTACCTTTGCTCCTTGGTTTACTGCGTTTTTCACCGCGTCAACGCCGTGCCAGGCTTGCACTAAAGTTCTTGGGTCTATTCCTCCAGCCAAAACTTCGTCCCAGACGATTGCCTGCTTGTTGTGCCGTTGCAAGAGCTCTGTTACCCTTTTGGTAAAGTAGCCTTGCAAGGCATCTTCATCAGCTAAACCTAATTCTTTTATGCGCCGCTGACACTTTAGGCAAGCTTTCCAGCGGTCTTTAGGGGCTTCATCTCCGCCAGTATGTACATACTTTCCTGGAAAAAAAGAGGCTACCTCGGCTAAAACATCGGCTAAAAATTGATACGTTTTCTCATTTCCTGCACATAGAATATCTTGGTGCACCCCAGCCTTGTTAGAAATGCTAAACGGCCCGCCGGTGCAGGAAAGTTCTGGATAAGCCGCTAAGATTGCCAGCGCATGCCCCGGAATGTCAATTTCTGGCACAAGGTTCACACGACGGCTTTGCGCATACAAAACTAATTCTTTAATGTCGGTAGCAGTATAGAAGCCACTGTGCTTGCTGCCGTCCGGCTCTTGGCGGACAGCCCCCACCTCCGTCAGTTTGGGGTATTTAGAAACAGCAACTCGCCAGCCTTGATCATCTGACAAATGCAGATGCAGGGTGTTTAGTTTATAGAATGAAAGGTAATCTATGTAGCGCTTCAGGGATTCTTTGGAAATAAAATGCCTGCTGACATCCAACATAAGTCCTCGCCACGCAAAAGCAGGCGCATCCTGTATTTCTACTGCAGGCAAGGAAACTTTGACTGGCTGGGCAACTTTCTGCTCTGCTAGCTGAAGCAATATCATTTGCCGTAAGGTTTGCACGCCCCAAAATAAACCATCTAGCGACGCCGCTTTACAGATAATCCGGTTTGGTTGGACAGAAAGAGAATATCCTTCTGGCGCCGCAGCAAATGCAGGATCAATTTCTAACAGAATTACTTGGTGCTTTCTGGTTGTCTGCTGCTTTACCTGAATTGTAAGCAAAGCCTCCTTCCGTAGACTTTGGGCCAGAAAATTAGCTGCTTGCAACGCATTTACAGAGGCTACTACAAGAACAGTTTGAGCATTTAATTCAAACACCCCTTGACCTGCTTGCACGTGCCGAGGCATTGGAACTAGCTGTAGAACTTTTTGAGCGGATGCTTCTCTTTGCAATGGAACATTAGAAGAACAGCTGGTGAGAAAGCAAGCCCAAAAAGCCAAACAGGCGCTCCACTTTGTTATGCTTTGCTCTGAGCTCCAATACATTTCTTTATTTCAGCAAATATGGTTGTACAATTTGCTTCCAGAGGGCGTACCCGGCAGGAGTCATGTGTAGCCCGTCGCCAATAAATAATTCAGGCTTAGGCTTTCCGTCTGCTCCTAACATGGCAGAGCTCACGTCTACAAACTTTACGTTTGAATGCCAGCACGCGTATCGTTTAATTTTTTTGTTAACTGCCTCCATGGCGGGGTACATGTCCCAGCGGGCTAAGCTTGGTTTAATGGATAGGTACACCAACTCTGCTTTAGGCAACTTTTTCTTCATTTCTTTAGCGAAGGCCTTGAATTGCGCAAAAGTCATTTCAGCGTTTTTTCCGCTGGCAATATCATTGTCTCCAGAATAGAGGAATACTTGTTTGGGTTGATACTTTTTTACGATGCGGTCAAAATAATACGTGGCATCGCCAATTCTGGAGCCCCCGAAACCCCGCATAGCAATTGGGTACTCAGGTAATTCCTGGGGCAGGCTACGCCACCCCCTAACTGAAGAGCTGCCCGTAAAAACAATCCCGTTTGGCGCTGGCATATTGACACTATCCATCTTTTCAAAAGCCTGTATCTCTTTTTCCCAAATTGCGGGAATATCAGGTTTCTGGGCTACCGCTGGCTGCAGTAGCAAAAGCATACATACGCTGAGGATGGTAACTAACTTTTTTTTTATCGTCTTAATATTCACATCTAAGCTGTTTAAAGTTTTAGAGCTTGTTTTAACTTTTTGCTAGAACTGGCTATAGCAAGAACCTGTTTTAGGGCCGTTATTAGAAAATCAGGCCGAAAACACATTTGCCTGCGCATTCTTGCTATTCTATTTTGTTTTTCCTCTTCATGGTTTTAATCTCTTGGGAGTTTCAGTGGTTTTGTAAACTTTAGCTTTTTGCTAGAACTGGTCTTAGCAATAATCTGTTTTAGGGCCGTTTTTGGAAAAACAGGCCGAAAACACATTTGCCTGCGCTTTCTTACTTTTCTATTTTGTTTTTCTTCTGGATGGATTTAATCTCTTTCATTAACACGCACGCCAAGTTTGCAAAGCCTAAATCTGTCAAATGGATTCCGTCTACCGTTCCCTCGCCACTTTCCAACATCAATTTTTTCCCGTCCAAGCAATAAATATTTTCCACTCCTTCTGCCTTCAGTTGCTTAAAGGCTTGTTGCAAGTTGTTGTTCTTCGCCTCCACCAAACTTGCCACTTTTTGGTCTATCCAAGCGTGGGCGTAGGTAATATTGGGCACTAACAAGATAGGAGTATGAGGCCTGCTGGCTCTAAGCAGTTTAATAACTTCTAAAGTTCTTGGCAAAACCTCCTCGGCTTTCAAATTGGGCAGACAGTCCAGCACATAGACACTGGGGTCTAGTTCAGCCAGCAGTTTAGCCATGGGCACATCCATTTTTCCGTTCCCAGAGAAGCCTAGATTAATGGTTTCTTGATTCAACTCACGGCCAATGATGGCCGGGTACGCCATACCCGCCCGCGAAGCACAAGCCCCTTGTGTAATGGAGGTGCCGTAGAACACAATTGGGTTTTGTTTTGGCTTACCTACGCTTTTAATTACAGCGCCTTTTTCTACGCCTATGTAAACCGAGTCTACCCCATCATACAAAGGCAGATACAGCAAAAACTCTTTTTCGCCGGGGGCCATGTTGGTGACAATTTCTTTCTCATTCTTATAGCCAGACGGCTTTCCTACCCCTACCCATCGCCAGCACTTGCCACTCCAAGCATACAAGTCCACGCCTTTGACCGCGGTCGCCGCCATGTGGTTTAAGCTATTGTTAGACCGTACGCTCCACTTAACTTTTAAACTCTGCGAAGTAGTGACAAACCGCACATGAACGCCAGCTGAGTGCTTACTAAGATTCCAAACAGCGGGCGTTACCTCTCCCTGGGCTTTTGCAGGCAATCTGGTATAGGTTTCCTGCAGTTCTGTCCATCCTAACCCCCTCACCCCAAACTCCTGCGCAGAATGCCACTTTATCTCCGTTGAGGCTGAGACATGCAGGTCCTTTGCGGGATTGTTCTTCTGCCCGCCCATCGCCGCAAAATACGTGAGCAGAAATAGAGCCAGCAGACCTTGATTTAAAATTGGTTGAGTCATTTTTCTTAGGGATGTAAACTAAAAAAACCTATTCCATGTCAACAGGTACAAAAATAAGAGGAGTAGGCAAGCACGATGCCCCTGGAGGAGAATAAGTGAATCTTATAGTTTGCTCTTCTTGATTAGGCAATGGCGGGAAAATCTGGATTACAATTGCCTCTGGGGCCTTCTTAGTATTAAGCCGGTCGCTGGGCAACTGTATAATTCCTTCTGCAAACTTGCCTTTCCCCATAACCATAGAAGTGGCCATGCCTCCGCACCATTGGTTGTCATCGGACCGGGAATTCCAAGTAATCAACGCGAGGCCTTTTCCGTCGGTGCTTTTCCATTTCATCTCCACTTCATACATCACACCGTAATTACCAGCCAGCGTTGCCAAATCACCCTTGCTGCTCTCGCGGCCCTGCACCCATGGATCTTTCTTGCCATCTGCTATAATTAGTTCAGCAGATCCGTTTTTAGTATCCAAAACTCCTTCTGTAATTATCTGGTAATTACTAACTCCAAATACTCCTCTGCCGGCTCCGCTTTTACTTTTTGGAGGAAGTACATTCTTTATTCTAGTCAGAGCCGCTGGTCCAGAAGTTTTTAAATCGGTTTGGAGTACGCTTATCTCCCCTGGCTGATCTACCACAAATTCATAGAAGCCATGTACTAACTCATCATATTTTACCACGTGCTTTTCTAGCTTTTCATCAATAGCAATGGCCTGGCCCGGCTTAATTACCCTTATTTTATTCTCTGGCTTAGAAGCAAAATAATCAGCGAGGCCCTCTTTTCCTGCTTTAAAATAATTGGTAGTGGGTTTTTGAGATGAGTACTTAAGCATGCGCAGGTGCATGTCTGCAGTTCCGGTATTTTTGATGACAGCAGTAATCTTCCGGTCTATTTTGCCAGGTTCTTTTACGCCGTTCACGTTGTACACATACAACCGCACGGCTCCTGGCTGTATTGGTTCTTGGAAAGCGATGGCCTCTGGCACTCGTATATATTCCGGATCATCAGAAATAAGATACTGTGGTCCTGGTTGAACAATCTTTTGATATTCTATAGAAGGAAAATCCTGCTTGAGGAAGCCAGGCAACTCTACCACAGCGCCTTGCTTGGCCTGCAGCACTACCTGATTTAGTGTTGGGTGTAAGGATTGTGCCTGAATGTACCCACTTACACACAACATGAGAAGCAACTGGAACAACTTTTTCATAAGATTTGCTGATATTGATGAAGAACGTAACTCTTCCGCCGATTCAATTTATTACTTAAGAGCTTTTTTAAGCGGACTTAAATATAAAACTAATTATTAAATGAAATTAAAATTTTTAATAATCTTTTTAAATTAAACACCAATGTAATCCTTATATATTAAAAATATCTTAAAATCATGCAAATGCAAAAAGTTCTGTTTCTACATCTTTTAATAGGATGTAGAAACAGAACTAATGTGTAAAACTTTAATGCTTTAAAGATTTGTCAGTTCAATTCATGAAAGCTAATCTCTTTCTATCTGTCTAATAACCTTGAACTTAAGCTAACCATTGCGTTTCACATCTTGGTTTTCCTTCCTATATAGACCATTACCAAGCGCTGGCGCTCCAAAACCATAAATATTCGGCTAATTTCCAGATGCCGTAAATCATGGCCGCGAAAATAACCAGAAAGCCCAGCAAAGCCGCTATAACAAAACCAGTGCCTTTGCCTTGGTATTTTCCTTCTTGATAATGATGCTGCAAGAGTTCTACGTTGCGTTGGTTGGCTTTATAGGTAAAATCAAAAATCCAGCCGATGACCGGAATAATGCCGATGATAGCATCCAGAAAAATATTAAATAACATCCGGAGGATGACGTGCCTGCTTGCGCCGTGGCGGGCCATGGTCATAACCAACGCACCTGAAATGGCAAACGAACCCAAGTCGCCTACAATGGGCACCAGCCCCATGAGCGGATCTAAGCCAAACCGGAATTTAGTGCCCGGCAGCCGGAACTGGTTATCTAAAAGATGCGAGGCAGCGGTTACCCATTTCAGGCGGGCGTCTACGGGTGGGTTGGGTGTGGTATCCATGCGAAACGTTTTTTCTACATACGCAAAAGGCTTGGCTTAGATTACCTAGCAATTTAAAGTGCTCCTTTACCTTTTGCGGCGCGTCTTTACACTTTTCGCAGCTTTGATCTTTTACTTATTATTTGCTGCCAGTCTAACATCTGGAGCCAACCAATTTTTAAACTTTTATTTCTAAAATGTTTAAGCAATAAAAGAGGTGTTTAAGCGATAAAAAAAACAAACGACTGTAAGGCAAAACCTTGCTTTTCAAGCCACTAACGCAGATTATGAATAAAACCTAATTTTTAATAATTCTTATTAAGGTGCCTTCTTTCAAGGGAACTTAATATTTTAGTTCCCTCTTCACCTAATCTTTTTAAACACATAGCTTTACTTTTATTAAAAAAATTATATTATTGTATAAAATATACTTAAACATATAAAAATAATGGAGGCAACCCTTACCAAACGGCCAAAAAAGACTAAAACTTTTTTTGAGGAAATTAACAGCGACATCCCATCTGGAGTGGCTTTTAAAAACGTGAACCTTAAAAAGAAGGTGATTTCTTATTTTGCTAATATCGGAAACGCCACCATCGCTGAATTAGGCAAAGAGCTTAACTTGAGCGTGCCTAAAATCACCAGCATACTGTATGATCTAATAGAAGATGGCTTGGTGCAGGACCACGGTAAAGTTGATTCTACCGGCGGGCGCAAACCCAACGTTTACGGCCTGGTGCCAGACTCAGGTTTCTTTTTGGGCATTGATGTAAAAACGCACCACATTAACATAGGCCTCACTGATTTTCAGAAAAACCTGATTAGTAGCGAAGACAACGTGCCGTATTTCCTGTCTAATTCAGAAGAATCATTAGAAGAACTGTGCTCGCTCATCACCACTTTTATCACGGAATTGCCCATCCCGAAGACCAAGATTTTGGGCATTGGCATTAACTTATGTGGCCGCATTAATTACGCCAAGGGCTACAATTACAACATGTTCCACTTCAATAATGACCCGCTCAGCAAGATTATTGAAGACCACGTGGGCATTAAAGTGTTTTTAGAAAACGATTCTAGGGCGATGGCCTACGGCGAGTTTTGCTCCGGTGTGGTAGAAAATGAGAAAGACGTGCTTTTCCTGAATCTAGACTACGGCATTGGCATGGGCGTAATGATTAACAACCAGCTTTATTACGGTAAATCGGGATACTCCGGCGAGTTTGGGCACATTCCGGTTTTTCATAACGAGATTATTTGCAAGTGCGGCAAGAAAGGTTGTCTGGAAACGGAAGCCTCGGGCTGGGCTTTGATTCAGCTGTTTAAAGACCGTTTGCTGGCGGGCGCGTCCTCGGCGGTGCCGCATGACTTAAACAACTTAGATGACATAAAACTGGATGACATTATTCAGGCCGCCCAGAATGATGATGTGTTGGCCATTGAATTGATTGCCAAGATTGGCAAGAAAATAGGCAAAGGCATTGCGTTGCTTATTAACATCTTTAACCCCGAGCTGATTATTTTGGGGGGCAGCCTCTCCTCTACCGAAGACTACATTTTACTACCCATTAAAAGCGCCATCAACAAATACTCACTGAGTTTGGTGAACAATGACACGCAAATCAAAATATCTGGTTTAGGAGAGCAGGCCGGCGTTATTGGCGCTTGTTTGCTGGTACGCCACCGCTTGTTTGCCTTGGAGCATAACATCTACATTTAAGGCTTTAGACAGAGTAAGACTCACTTATAAAACTTACTTAAAAATTATAAATTTATAATACCGTCCCTTTCATTCCTCTAAAGAAATGCTTTCCTATTGATTTGCCTAGTCTGTTTTAGGCCTGTTTTTGCAAAAACAGGCCTAAAACAGACTAGGTTTTCACACGAACCCACGTTGCCAAAAATTCAAATGGCTTCATTCGTCTGGCTAGAGCTAAATGCTGCGGAGGTTATTTTAAGCAAATCTACATCGCTTAGAAAGCACCTTGACTCCATCGGCTGTAAGCCGTATACTCCTTGAGAGTTATGATTGAAATTTAGAAAAAGGTTTAAGGAAATATTTTAATGTTCCACGCGAGCTGGTGTTTTCGGCCGGTTTTTCAGAAAACAGGCCGAAAACACCACTTTTTTTATTTACCAACTATTAAATATTTTCTGACTGAAAATCATTCTTCTATGAAAATACAACATAGAAAGGCCTCAATAATAAAAAAAACGTAATAAATAGGAGCCAAAGTTTGATAATAAATAATATTATTATGTAATTCATCTTTTAAAAATAAATCTTTCAATTCTTAAACAGGCTGGCTGCTTTTGATTCCCTGCTCGCTGTCTTGTTTCCGTTGCCCCCAAAACTGAAACAGTAAACTGCAGCAAAAGAGCAGATTGCCTGAAAATTGAAATAGTAAAATGAACTTTATCGCTCTTTGTATTCTTTATGAGGGTGTACACTTTATCAATGCTTTCGTACTAGAACCACTTTTTACTACCTTACAAATCTCCATTCCATCTTAATCATGATGAAAC
>JBBSSO010000002.1:0-22648 GCA_038241905.1 Cytophagales bacterium
AATAAGGGTTAGTCCGTAACCCGCCACAAAAAGCGGAATGCTGATCAGGAGTCGGTTTTTTAAGGGAGCCTGGTTTGTTTTTAGGAAATCGGCGATGATAAGCCGGGCGCTCCGGAATGCCGTATCGCCGGCGGTGATGGGAGCGGCCACTACGCCTAGCAGAGCTAATCCGCCGCCAATTTTACCCAGCAAGGAGTTGGAAATTTCGCTTACGGCCCAAGCAGCGTTTCCGCCGTTGGCGGCCATGGACTCGTTTAGTCCTGCCACATTCCCGAAAAAGCTCATGCTGATGGCGGCCCAAATTAAAGCCACGACGCCCTCCGTAACCATCGCACCAAAAAATATAGGTCTACCCTGCCGTTCATTGGTAATGCAACGGGCCATAAGCGGCGATTGTGAGGCATGAAACCCCGAAATGGCCCCGCACGCAACCGTTACAAACAGCATAGGAAACAGCGGAAAGCTCTCTGGGTTGGCGTGTTGGTTAGAGAGATTGGCCCACGTAATTTCCGGAATGGCAAGACCTTGGTAAAGCATAACCACAGAAATACCGAAGGCCATGAACAGGAGCGCTACGCCAAAAATGGGGTATAACTTGCCAATAATTTTATCAATGGGCAGAATGGTGGAAAGCACGTAGTACGCAAAAATGAGCCAAACCCAGATCATGATACCGCCACCGCCCACCATGCCCTGTAGAATTTTGGCCGGACCAATGATAAAAACCGCGCCCAGCATGACCAACAATATAATGGTAAACACGCGCATAAACTGTTTCATGGCGGTGCCGAGGTAGCGGCCGGTGGTTTCAGTAATGCTTTCACCGCCGTGCCGCACAGACAGCATTCCGGAGAAATAATCATGCACGCCGCCGGCAAACAGAGAACCCAAAACAATCCAGACGAAGGCGCTAGGGCCCCACATAGCGCCGGCCACTGCTCCAAAAATGGGGCCCAGGCCGGCAATGTTTAGGAATTGAATCAAGAAGATTTTCCACTGCGGCATGGCCACGTAATCCATACCATCGGCCATGGTAATGGCTGGGGTAGGGCGGTTAGGGTCCGCGCCAAAAATACGTTCCGCTACTTTAGAGTAAATCATGTACCCTACCACCAGGGCTAAAACAGAAAGCAAGAATGAAATCATGAAGCAGAGAAGTAAAGAGCGGAGAAACGTTGGTGATTTGTTAAAAACAGAAAGACAAAATCTATTCTTGACCTGACGACCACCGCAAAACAAAGCGCGCTGCCGAAGGAAAAGATAAGTCTAGTTTAAAAACTACCTCCAAAATAGGGCATTAAATAAAAAGTAGCAACAAAATTTTAAAATAGTTTATTAACTTTATCAATAAAATTCTCCGGACTTGAATAGAGGGCAACTTCACGTTTTAAGAAGCGATGTAGATATTAGAACGTGCAATTAAAGCAATGATGTGTTTCTAACTCTGCTTTCTTGTGCTGAGCGCTTAAAGAAGTTAAGATTGGTTGTTAAATAAATAACTTGTAGACTTATAAATCGCATATAAAATTTAACTAATTACAGTCTTTCTGAAAAGTTATTGGTAATATATAGCTGATTCCTTTAGGCTCTTGCTATTTTTGTCTGTATTATAGAAAGGATAGCACTCCGCTTACCTGCCAATAACATATTACGTTCATGACAAAGACTTTTCTTTCCGAATTAAGCGAAGACAATGCTCCTGGGGTCACGTACCGGAATGTGAATCAGAAGAAAAAGGTAATCGTTTACTTCGCTAACACCGGCAACGCCACCATCGCCGAACTAGGCAAAGAACTTAACCTGAGCGTGCCCAAGATTACCAGCCTCATCAATGAGCTAATGCAAGATGGCTTGGTGATGGATTATGGCAAAATTAACTCTACCGGCGGCCGCAAACCCAATTTGTATGGCCTAGCGCCAGACTCGGGCTTCTTTCTGGGGATTGATGTAAAGAAATACTCCATCAATATTGGCCTTACTGATTTTAAGAACAAATTAGTCAGCAGCTTTGAGCAGTTCTCTTACCGCCTCAGCAACGACCAAGAGTCGCTAGACACGCTGTGCCAAATTATAGATAAATTCATTAACGACCTCTCCATTCCGCGCGAGAAAATTCTGGGTATTGGCATTAACCTGTCTGGCCGTATCAACAACGCTACCGGCTACAGCTACAGTTTTTTCAACTTTCATGAAGACCCGCTGAGCAAGATTATTGAATCGCAGCTGGGTATTAGCGTTTTTCTGGAGAACGATTCCCGAGCAATGGCCTACGGCGAGTTTTGCTCTGGCGTGGTAAAGAATGAGCGCGATGTGCTGTTTCTTAACCTAGACTACGGCATCGGGATGGGCATTATGATCAACAGCCAATTGTACTATGGCAAGTCAGGGTACTCCGGTGAGTTTGGGCATATTCCTATTTTCCAGAACGAGATTATTTGCAAATGCGGCAAGAAAGGTTGCCTAGAGACCGAGGCATCTGGCTGGGCCCTGATAGAAATGGCCAAAGAAAGCATATTGGCTGGCACCTCTACTTTACTCACCCAAAAAGTAAAAAACATAGATGACCTGCGGTTAGAAGATATTATTGACGCCGTGCAGCAAGACGATGTAATGTGCATTGAGCTGATTAACAAAATTGGCGAAAACGTAGGCCGGGGCGTAGCCATGCTCATCAATACTTTTAACCCTGAACTGGTAATTATTGGCGGCAGCCTCTCCTCTACCGAAGAATTTATTCTGCTGCCTATCAAGAGCGCCATTAAAAAATATTCGCTCAGCCTGGTGAACAATGACACCCAACTTAAACTCTCTAAACTTGGCGAACAAGCCGGCGTAATAGGCGCTTGTTTGCTAGCCCGCGACCGCCTGCTGGCCCTAGAACATATTTAACCGATTAAAATAAAAAAGCTGTTTTGGGCGTGTTTTTCAGAAAACAGGCCCAAAACAGCTTTTTTATTTATCTTTATTTTTTCGTTCCGTCAATTTTTGCAGCAGAATTTCGGGTTGGTTGGTCGTAATAAAATCTACTTTTCTATCCAAGAGCCAGTCCATATCTTCGGGTTTGTCAATGGTCCAGGTGTTCACGGTCAGGCCCAGCCGGTGCGATTCTTCTATCCACTCCGGAAATTTTTTCAAGAAACTGAAATGGTAATCTGAGCCGTACAAGCGGTCTTTGGCCAGCTCAGCCGGTGGTTTGTGTCCGCCCAGAAAAGCCACTTGCGCGTGGGGCTCCAACTCCAGAATCTTGAGCAAGATGTCATAGTCAAAGCTGATGTAAATAATCCAGGCTTGCGCCCGATGCTCCCGAACCAGTTCTACCGCTTTTTTAGCCAGCACCAGCCCGCGCGCTTTGTTTACTGCTGATGGTTTTAGTTCCAGCACTAGTTTGGTTTTATTTTGCGACTGGCCCATGCGCAAGTGAGCCGCTAGGGTTGGCATCGGCTCCCCGTTATTTAGTTGGAGTTGAGACAGCGTTGCAGCGGGGCTGTGCTCCAGAGAAACACCCTTAAATGTAGCGTCATGGTTCACAAAGACTACGGAGTCGGCGGAAAGGTGCGCGTCAAACTCGCTGCCCGCACAGCCTAATTGGATGGCGTGTTGCAGCGCTGCCAGAGAATTTTCAGGAACTTTGGTGTTTTTCCAAGCGCCGCGGTGGGCAATAACTTCGTTTTTCAGAAACTCGTCCTTTACTATCCGGAACGTGTCTGGCCGCCCCGCCGCCCCTTGCAACACTACATCGTACCACTTTACTTCAGCCTGGCTGGCCGCTTTTTTCTTGATTACCAACGTGTTACCATCGCAAATAGAAAAGTGCTTTTTACTTTCTTTAAAAAGTTTTAAAGGCTGTGAGATGGCTTTTCCGTCTGCCCGCACCACTTTGCCCACCTCCCGCTTTTGGGAAGAATACGTGAAATTGGTGAGCGTTAGGCCAGATTGAGCGCTGCCAGAAAGAGCCATAAAAAAACAAACACCAAGGGTAATCCAGAAAGAACGGCAGGTCATACGCATTGATATTAGGGAGGAATGAAACAAATAAAAGGCTTTCATCGCCTCTGGAGATGATAATCTGGGAAACGCGTTTTGGCAAGATTCCTGTTTTAGGCTTGTTTTCCAAAAAACAGGCCTAAAACGCACCCCTTAGTCTTCTTTGTTTAGCAGCCTTTGCAGCACGGCGGGGTACGTATCGCCTTGGGTAGTGCCGGCGCCGGTCATGTAACTGCCGTAAGTAATGCTGTCACCGAAGCAGATAATTTTTTGGTTTTTCTTCAGGAGCTGTTTCTCTTTTAGGTAGCCGTACACTTCGTGGCCTATGCGCGCGTAGCCTTCTTTGGTAGGGTGAATGCCGTCTGGGTTGCCCATGTTGGCTTGGTTAATAATCAACGACTGCGCCTCGCGGCTGGGTGAGCCCCAGGTTTTAAACCGGCAGTTCAGGTCCAGAAAATGAAGCTTATTTGCCGTCGCTAAATCCTTCACAATGCTTCCGGCCGTCTCTAATTTATCGTTTAAATCTTCCGTAAACGCGTTTTGGTCATGCCTTTGCAAAACGTAACCGGTATCTACGGGCGGCGGGGCCATTACCAGCACCTCAATGTTCTCGGCTTTCAGCCGATGGATGATAGCCTGGTAATTTTCTTTGAATTGAGCATAAGACACCAGCTTTTGAGAGTTGAGCATGTCATTGGTGCCCACCATTAGAATAACCAAATCTGGTGTCTGAGCCAGCACATCTTTCTGAAGCCGCTTGAGCAGGTCATTGGTGTTGTTGCCTCCAATGCCCTTGTTCAGCACCACTTGCTGGCTAAATACCACGGCCGGACAAAACAACAGCCCATAGAAAAAGAGTATCCATCTGCGTACCATTAAAATTTAACTACTTATTCGGTTGTTTATGCTCCATGCTAAAGGTGCTGCTGCCCCGGCCGGCCGCGTTGAAAGCCTTAAATTTAAAGCTTCCTTTTAAGGCAATGGGTTGACCCAGATTCTGGCCATACATTATGCTTCTTGAAAGGCTTCTACTTTTTTCTTTTCTACAATGGCTTCCAGGGTTTTCCAGCACTGAAACAAGCCGCGCGGTACGTGGAAACAGCCTTTCCATTTACCGCCTTTCAACGTTAGCAAGGGCTTTCCTTCTCTAGAGAGATAGCCAAACCATTCTCCTTTTTCTGGGTCTGGGAAGTGGGTCCAGGTGTAGGCATGTACTTTCTCAAACCATTCCCAGCATCTTTCGTCGCCGGTGTAAAGGTAGCCTTTTAACAGTGTGATCATGGCTTCTACGTGCACCCACCAGAGTTTCTGGTCCCACTCTAATTGCTGGGGCGGATGGCCTTTTACATCTAGAAAATATAGAATGCCGCCGTGCTCTTTATCCCACCCAAATTCCAAGGTTTGCAGGGTAATTTCTACGGCTTTCTGAATAAGCGCGTCGTCTGATGAACGCTTGCCTAGATCCATGATGAACCACATAGCCTCCAGCCCATGCCCGGGATTGATGAGCCTCCCTTCAAAAGAATCCATAAAGTTACCTTCTGGATCAACGTTTTCAAGAATAAGCCCTAATTCTGGCTGATAAAACACCTCCATCACCGAGTGGATAGCCTGCTGGATGGTTTCGTTTACCAGTTCTGGGGCCAGCAAGTGTTCTACTTCTAGCACTAAATTAGACAAAATCATGGGGAGCGAAAAGCTCTGCATGGGCCGGGTGCCCGGGTAGATTTTGTCATAGTTGCCTTTGGGATTTTCTCTGCGGCGAACGATGTTGTTAAAAGTAGCAACAGCAATATCTCCGTATTCTTGGTTACCCGTGGCCTGGTACAATTGTCCAAACGCCATGGTGGCGAAGCAATCTGAGAAAATATTGTAGGGTTGCACCAAGGGTTTGCCTTCGCGGTTTAAGGAGAAATACCAGTTGCCCTCGCTATCTCTGCCGTTGGCTTTCAGGAATTCTGCCCCCTGAATGGCTTGGTCTAGCCACTCTTGGTTTTTCTCTACCCGGCTATACAACATTGACATGCACCAGACCTGCCTACACTGCAACCAGATAAATTTATCTGTATCAAACACGTTTCCGTCTTGGTCTAAGCAGGTAAAAAAACCGCCAAACTCGTTGTCTGGAGAGTTTTTCATCCAGAACGGGACCACATCGGTCAACAGGTTGTCTCGGTAAAGGTTTATATAACTTTGTAATTGATTTACTTCCATCTGGGTAACTAAAATAGTACTATAAATAGGGGCCGTAATCGTCTGTTTTAGGCCTGTTTTTCTAAAAACAGGCCTAAAACAGACCTCAGAAAGGCCATCGCCTTGGGCTATTTTTTCTTGGTTTCAAAAAGTTGCTCGGTATTGGACTTCATAAGTTGATCTGCCTTTGATTTTTGATAATCTTTCAGAGGTTCTGCTGCTGGGCTATTAGTACTTTAATGAACACAATTCAGCTTTGGGCTTAATGAGTTAGGGTGCTCCAGACGTCATTGACGGTAGAATAATCCCACGGTCAAATTCAAAGGCTCTGAACCAGGCACCATCCAGGTCTTTGTGTTTGCCGCTCTTTACCAATATGCAAATTAAGAATTCAGAAAGTTAATTTTGGATGAAAATAATAATTATTCTTAATAACTACAAATAACTTATTATTATCTAGTAAAAATTAACCCTTGTTACTATCCGTTTTCATAATCTGGTCTGATGTTATAAAAATAGAAATCTTTTATTAATAAAATTGTCGTACTTAATTGTGAGCCTGCAAACTTTCAGAGTAGACGCAAATAGGTTCTCCGTTTGTGTAGGTCAAATAGACTCCAAATCTGCATTATCTATGTATTTTTTATCGCAGCAGTAAATCTTATGATGCAAGCTAGTTCTGTTTTAGGCCTGTTTTTCGAAAAACAGGCCCAAAACAGGAGGTTTATGATTAAGGATAAACGGAAAACTCATCTAGATTGAAATAATATTTAGAATATATCACCTTTTAAGTCACCCCCAAAAACAGAAAGAGCCTTGTAAGTTTCCTTACAAGGCTTTTTCGTACTCTGAGGTAGACCCTGCAGTATATATTTCGAACCATTTTTTGAAATCTTTAGAGGATTTGGCTAAGATGCAGTTTCTGGCCATTTACTGAAGAGCGCCTTTAAAAGGCCTAGCGTATTCTTGCTCAAGTTATAGGAGGCCGACTTGCTTAGGTTCAGTACGTAGCACGCCCCGCTGATGACGCGCAGACTTTCTTTGGCAACTTCTTCTTCGATTTTCTTCTTTTGGTAGGACTTTTAAGCATTTTCTATGATCTCTATTTACCAACCTTAAGGTGCAGAGCCAGCTCGGCGCGCATCTTCTTGAGCCAAACGTTCTCCTACTACAACACCTTGAGCTGCTTCATCTCCTTTGCATCCATTCCCCGTAACGCTCCAGATGTTTGTAAAAGGCCACCTGGCCCACACAATTCTTCCACCTATCACCGCAGCACTTTCTCTAGCCTTAAACTCTTTGAGAGTTCTTCAAACCTGATGAGGTTAAAATTCTTACTTCTTGGATTCAAGCCGACGAGCTAGTTTGACAATTTCAACCTAAAATATCAAAAAGAAAGACTACGGAACCTATCCTGCAACTCCAGCATCCTTTGCATCAGGCGGTTAAATGGCAAGGACTCTCCATAGATCATACTTTCGGTCATGCTCCGGTAATCCTGCTCCCATACCTTCCGTACCTCTGCTGGTGGAATAAAACTAATTCTCTGGGGCGCATGGTTGGTGTACACAATTCCTCTAACCGGGGTAAACTTTTCCCTGTGCTCCACAATTCCCTGGTAAAGGGTCTTATCCTGCAAGGCCAGATGCCCGTGATCCGTATCCATCAGGCGTTCCAGGTCATATAAATGGCGTGACATCCGTTCATGCCTAACCATATCAGTGGGTTTGGAGAACTCTTCATGCAACAAAAACGCCTTCTCCAGAAAGGTTCTCCGAGGCTCCACCGTTTGTACGAAGAAAGGGCTTCCGGCAAAAGGCTGTTCCGGTAATTCCTGCCCGATAATGGATTGTATTTCTCTAGGGCTGGAGGGCTCCCTGAGCGACCGTGCACCCACCTCTATGATTACCCGGTCTTTCAGGTACTTATCTTTCCCCACTACAGTATTGTACTCCAGTTCAAGAACCTGCGGATCTCTGTCTGAATCTACTTCAGTTCTAGCAGTGAGACTGAAGTGCTTTAGTTCTATGCCTTGTTCCCCCAAGCCCTTTATCACCCCCTCCTTCAAATCATTGCTCACGAACTGGCAAGCCACTTTTCTAACCTTTTTGATCTGAGTTTTTGAAAAAGGCCCGTTAAATCCCAGCACCTCTCTGTCAATGGCTAGGTCAATGTCTTCTGAAAACCTTTCAATCAACCCCCAGGACTTGCTTAAGGAAGTGCCTCCTTTGAAAACAAGAGAGTTGCCCCACTGAGAAGAGAAAATCACTTTCAGAACCAGGGTAACCCACCAGTCTTTTTCAATGGCACTGGCCGGCAGTCCTGTTCTGCCGCTAAGGGCGTTCAGTATCTCTAACTGCCGATTTGCATCTATCTGTAGCCATTCAAGCATGTAGATCAGGATTTTTTATAAATGTATTTAAGATACTAGCCACCCAGGCGGGGGCTAACTTTGCGTCTTCCTTTGCTGTTTTGTAGTCTTCCTGCTGCAACACAGACTTGATCTTGCTTAGCACCTGCTCATTTAGCCCATCTTTCCCTATCTCCTGCAGTGCCTGTATCACCAGCGAGCTTATCTTTCCTTTGGTAGCGAGTTTCTTGGGGGTAGTGCTCTTGAAGGTGACATGCCGCTTCCCTATCTTTATTTTGCGGGCGGTTCCGTCAGTCAGATACACTACTTTCATGGGCACCTGCGTGGTTAGCCCCAGTTTATGAAGCGCATATACCCCAGTAGGCATAATACGGGCTTTATCTCTCTTAGCAATAGCCTGGGCAATCTCCTCCATGGAAGGGTAAACCGTACCTAGCACAGGATCCTGCTTTGGGTTAAGGTAAATCCCGTGAGCTATCCGGTGCAGCTTTCCCTCTTTTGCTAACCTAGAAAGACTCGTTTTAACGGCATCTACGTTTCCTATGTCCGCAAAGTCTCCTGGGAATAGAAGTTTCCCCTTTTTTTGAGTCTTGATACGCTTTGCTATTTGGCTACTTATAGAATCGCTCATATCAACCCTAGTTATCCTTGTTACAAATATACAGAAGATTTGTAACAACTGTTGCCAGGTTTCCTATCTCTAATCTTGTTACAAATCTTATTACTATCTGTAACAAGATCAGTATCATTACCCTTTACTTAATTAACCGCTACAACAGTGTCGGCATTCTGTTCTTCCCTTCAGTACCACTTGCCAGGCACTTTAAATGATAGCATTAGGCCTCTCAATGCCCCTAACTCCTGATCCCAAGGGCCGCTTTCCCCCAAGGTTCACTTACTTCTTGTTGTAAGTGCATTACCATTTGTGTATCCAGTGATCAGTTGTCAATTCGATTGAATCAAAAAAAGAAGGTGCACTTAATAACATGCACCCTATTCTCTTCTCTACTATCGGTTTTGGTCCTTAGGCTTTCTTCCTTTTATCTTACCACCAAAAGTATCTCTTCCTTCCAGGGGTTGTTCGGTCAATGTTCTAATTTATGTAAACACCCCCAGCACTGGTTGTACCTCTTCAATAGTAGATGCTGCTTGATAATGGATCTCTGCATGTTGCCAATCTCAGACTTTATTAATCCTCCCACTTGTACAGCATTTCTCTAAACATAAAAGCCCTTCTATTTTTATTCCTTGCAAGCGAAAAAACAATAGCAAGGTTCTGCTTTGACCATTTGTGGTGCAGATGCTAAAGTTAACCATGCTCTAAAAGCTTAAAGGTTTTGCTTTTTCTTGATCCCGATTGATAGAAGCCAAAATTACGTGATAATGGACAGAGAAAAGTCTGTAAAACAGCCTCAGAAAATTCTAATTTCAGCTTTAGAGATGGTTTTTCTTTTAAAAAATAAAAGCTCCTCATTTGTATGCACCCACACCCCCAAACTAACAGGACAGGTTCCAAGGATCATCATACAAGGTTTTTTTAAACGAGCAGGCTTGAAGGCAGCTATACGTTTCAAAGTGACCTCATCTTGCCAACTTAAATAGGTACTAGCCTTAGGGTGAGTATGCCAATCTCCCAAGTATGTCTCTATCCTATCCGACAAGTCATAATACTTTGCTATCTCCTCTGTGTGGAATTCATTATCCGGAACGAAAGACCTTTTTTTATGTGTAGCATTAGGCCCCGGACCAACCACCATGGTTACAACCGCCTCTCTTTCGTTGCCCCAGTACCCTAAGACCACCCCTCCAGTCCCATAAGGCATTTTGCCGATTGCCTCTTCCAAAATTGCTCTGTAGGCAGACTCTTTCACCCAAATAGTATAACCCACTTTATGCACCGGAACAATAAGGGCAAGCAGGGTGGATATTTAAAGAACGAGTCTCCCATTGGGGTGCCACCAATTCTTTGGCGCTGTTTCTCAACGCCAACACCCCTACGTCCCAACTAGTGTCTGGGTATCCTCCTACTTTGTTGGCAAGTAAGGTAGAAACAGCTAGCCGTACCCCAGCCAGAGCCACATTTTGCAGATCAAAACTAGTGCCGGTAAAGGTAAGGTCTCCACACCCTGCGGCTTGTATTTCACCGGAATCATCCTTTACCGGCACCAGTGTTGATTAATTCATTTGCCAGTGTTTGAGGCACATCCAACAGCCTTTTGTTTTACCTGGCACCACCCTCATCACCAAACCTCCCCATGCCCCCGGTGTGGCATGCAAGGAGACATAAGGAATACCTTTTGCCTTGGCAAACTCCGATAAAAAATGATTTACTCCAGATTCAGCTGAGGCATCATATAACATGGAGACCCCGTCTAACAGCCGGTCCATTACCTCTTGCTCGCTCCATTTCGCTGACGGTTGAAAATCCCTAATGGCTCCAATCCGGTGGTAAAAAGGAACAACATGGGTTTGAGGATAGTTTTCCGCCAGAAAGCTGTGTAGCGCCTCAGACTTTAATAAACCTACTGAGGCTAAGCCTAGTGGCCACCTAACCGTTGGCCCAGGCTCTACTACATCATAATCCAACAGCCGTAACTCACCCACTTGGTTACGGGCAAATTCAATTACCGATGGCCCACCTAAGGCCCCGAGCCCTACTATGGCAATTTTGTGTTGTCTCAGACCTGCCACCTCCGGCACCCTTATTTGCAGTTCTTCCTCTCCAAGCCTGGCAACTTTGGAAAAGGCAACCTTTTCCCTTCTTTGGATTAAAGGCTTTTTCTTTGGTACTGCTATCTTCTCCTTAAACTCGCTCACAATAAGAAACAGCCAACCTCTGGTCATTTGGGCTCCAGGGGCCACCTCCTCAGGGAAATTCAAAGCGATTATGCTCTTCAGCATCTCCCCTCCTTGCAAGGACAGTGGTTTCCGGTTTAAAGTGAGGCTACCGGCGTGCTGACCAACAAGCTTTCTCAGCCAAGGCAGATCCTGTGCCGGGTCCCCATGGGGCGGGCAAACTGAAAGCCTAAGGACAACTCCTTCAATGGTTTTAGAGAATTTCTTTTTTAAGATTTCTGGAAGCTGGCCCACCATTTTCCCATCCATTGTAAAACTTTCTACGACGGCCATGCGGGAAGTAAAAGAAGCACACTCCAGGCCAACTTTGATTTTACCAATCTGGATTAGTTCATCTGGCACATCGGTAATGAGGTCAAAAACAGTGGCATCAAAAAGGACCGGATGCACAGATGCAGGATAATAAACACTAACAGGCTCAGCCTGCTCAGCTGGGTCTGCGGCAATAGTTGCAGGATCTGTGATGGTTCCCTTCTCAAAAACTTTGGGTAGCTGAGATTGCAGGAAAGCGGCCAAAGTCCACTCAGGCTCCCAATGATCAGTTGGCCTGGGGAGAAGGCACAGGTTTTTGGAGAAAGGGTTGAAGTGCCGGGGGAGGTCAACATTGTGGGCGAAGACTTCAGGCCTAAAGAAAGGATAATTGTCAGGGAAAATTGCCTCCAGTCCTAACGGCTCAGATCTACTTGTCAATCCAAAATAGGGATTTCCCGCCTCAATGGTTAGATCTATTTTAAGAATTCCCTGACTACCTGCTAAAGTATCTATGGTGTACTCCACTCCAACGGCAGCCAGGGCTTCTTCCTCTTTCTTTAAATCTTCAGGTCTGGCTATGTACCAAGATAAGGTATTCATTTTTTGATATGATTTCTTTTTATCCCACTGGCCTGTCCCTTGGGGGTTTAGGTGGGTTTTTAGGTCCTGGCTCCGGTTTTCCGGGCGGTCTGCCCGGGCTATTTGGATTGCCAGGCGGGGATGGGTTACCTGGCGGACTTGGATTGCCTGGGGTTTCAGGCTTTTTATCAGGATTATTATTCTGTGCCATAAGGATATTATTATAAGGTCAAATCAGTATCTATTCGGCAAACTTGTGCTTTAAGAACCTTTGGAATTCATAAAATTCTCAACAAAAACTTTTGAGAGCTTCTATAGTGTGAGTTGCTCTTTCCATTTCCTACAAACTTATGCTGTAAATGGAACAATGGATATAGGCCATCGGAGTTCTTTTCACGAGACTTTATGTGATTTTTCACAATTTTTTCTGTTGTACCGCTCCTCCAAAACACTGGTTTACCACAGATGCCCTGAGATATTTCCCAGTATTAAGGACACAAAATCCCACAAATTACTAAAGGACAATGATTTACGGCATCTAAAAAAACGTCTGGGTAAAATTTAGGGTTGCAACTAAACATATTAAACCCTCATTTAGGGGACACTTAATTAATGTTTAATAAAATTTATAAACCTATGCCTAAATTGTTAACCAGAGAAGTTGAAGACTCCCTAAAACAGCCAGAGCCTTGCAACCTTAGTGCGCCTGCAGAGAATGTAATGGTTGAGCAGCAAGTGCCGATTGAGGAGTTTAAAGAACGCTGTGACAGGTATTTAAAATTATTAAGTTCACTGCAGCTACCCCAACAAAACACCATGGTTAGGGCAGCCAACTTTACAACTGAATCTGTTCTGCAAATGATACAGAGCAGTCCGGGAAGTTCTTTTATCAGGGTGTATTATGGAATAGACGCAAATGGTGAACATGGCCTTTTCATGGCCCCAATAAGTGAAGCTGGATCATTGGATACAAACGAAGAAACTGTGTACGTTGATGATTGCTGCGCTTGCCCGCCTTTGGGGAATTGCCAAGATGATCCGTTGTTGAATCCATAAGTCCAGCAAATAATTACCTAACTTGAGGCACGGGAAAAACGCGTGCCTCAAGTTTTTTATATGTGGATTATATTATATATCTATTTTTTCTTCCTAATCTTAAGTGTATTTTTTTGGGCATACAAGTACGGCGACTTGAAAATCAGCCTGAGAATAGCAGGATTTACTGCTTTAGCCACGCTATTGGTTGATGTGTATGCAGCATACTTATTGTCACATGACACAAACAATAATTACTTGTACCACATTCTTATTCCAATCCAATATGTACTATTATCCTTAATGTTTTACAAAGAGCTTTCCGCTCCTATTGTAAGAAAATCTATCCTGAGCACTTTACCCATATTTATATTTGCTGTAGTATTCATAACCTTACGCCTACAGAGTATCATTGAATACAGTTCTTACACAAGAGTCTTAAAAAATGTATTATTAGCTTGCTGGTGTCTTTTGTACTACAGGGAAGTCTTTTTAGGCTTGAGAATAAATCGCTTAGAAACTGAACCTATGTTTTGGATAAGCACAGGACTCTTTTTCTACTCACTTGGTAATGTTTTCGTTGATGGCTTAATGAATTACCTCTTAGAACAGTCTCGAGGCTGGGCAAAACCAATTTATTATGTAAATATTTTTTTAGGCATTTTACTTAATATTACATTCTTGGTATCTTTCCTATTAAGTAAAAAAAGGCAACTACCTTCGTAGATCAGCCAATTTGATTTTCATTTTTAGTTCATGCCAGATGTCGTACTGATTGTCACCGTTGGAACGGCACTTTTGCTGTTGCTAGGAGTCTTCATCGCTTTTATGACCCTAACTTATCAGAAAAGGCGTTTAAAATTCCATAAACAATTAAGAGATTTATCAGAGACCTATCAAAAAGAGATCCTGAAGGCTCAAATAGAAATGCAGGAGCAGACCTTTCTCTCCATCTCACAGGAAATCCACGACAACGTAGGGCAAACGCTTTCTTTGGTAAGATTAAATATGAGTACTCTTGAAGATAAGGGTTCAGCTATTTTTCAACCAAAAATAAGAGATAGCAAAGAGTTATTGGATCTGGCGATTGAGGACTTACGCCATTTTTCTAAAAGGCTGAACAGCAATTATGCCTCGCAGCAGAGTCTAAGCGAGCTTCTAAGCTACCAGTTGGGCTTGATAGAGAAAACCGGAGCTTTTAAAACTTCCTTCTCTACTGTAGGCAAAGAACACAGGTTAGATCCTGAGAAAAAGCTGATCATATTCCGTATTGCGCAAGAGTCATTCAACAACATAATCAAGCATGCAGAGGCAAGCTTGATTACCGTACAACTCATTTTTACAGAAGAAAATTTGAAATTAGGAATTTCCGACAACGGAAAAGGTTTTGTTCCTTCCAGCCTCTCCTTCTCAAAAAATATTTCCCAAGGCACGGGAACCTACAACATGGAATTTAGAGCTAAACTTATTGGAGGCTCCCTTCAAATCGAAAGTAAAATTGCAGCCGGCACCCAGATAATTCTAACGTTACCTTTAAAATAAATTACTATGTACTCTGATGGTAACACAAAAGTAGCCCTAGTAGATGACCATAAGCTTTTCCGCAAGGGAATGGTAGAGCTTATCAATGGTTTCAGTGGCTATGCCGTGACTGTTGAAGCGGAAAATGGGCGTGATTTTATTCGAAAAATTTTCTCAGAAAACCTCCCGAACATTGTACTGCTGGATGTTAGCATGCCTATTATGGATGGGTTTGAAACGGCAATCTGGCTACAGGAAAATTACCCCAACATTAAAATCCTTGCCCTTTCCATGAGCAAAGATGAGGATACAGTCCTTAAAATGCTGAAATGTGGGGTAGATGGGTATGTCCTTAAAAACTCAGACCCTTCTGAACTGCGCATGGCCCTGGAAGCCATGGAAGCAGATGGCAGTTATTATTCTGGTAGTGTCAGCGAAATTATAAAACGCGACCGTGTTACTCCAAAGCAACCAGAAACTGTATTAAGTTATCAGGAACAGGAATTTCTTAAACTAGCCTGCACTGAACTCCCATACAAGTCATTCGCTCCTATCCTTGATATCAAGCCACGGGCCGTAGAGGCAATGAGGGATACGTTATTTAAGAAGCTAGGCACATCCTCTAGGGTAGGGCTTGTCATCTACGCCATTCGAAATAACATTTTTCAGGTGGAATAATTTTAATGGTTCCACAGTGAGCTCAGCATAGGTATAGAAGCTGTTTATATAGTTTATGGCTCTATTATATCTATTTCTCATATGAAATATAGGTATCAATCCACATAAAGTGTACTAAAGCTGGACTTAACCAAACCATGCTGATTGTGGCTTAGCTAGAGTATAAATCTCTTTACATAAGAGTGATTAACTAAAAACCGATTAAGAAAAGATAAACAAGAATAACAAATAATAAAAATCCCACTCCCTCTAGTGATTATTCACAAGTGCATTTTCCTTTATTAACCAATATTTACTTTAAAATCGAACTCCCAGATAAGATAGCAAAGCAAAATACAAGACTTATTTATTAAATGTAATTCTGCCTCTAAAACCTAAATAAAACACTAACCATTTACCAAAAACCTATTCATAAGATATTGAAGCTGTTTAGACTTCTGTAAAAAAAATATACTTAAACAGAACTCTGCTCTCTCGACCTCCTGTTTTCGGCTTGCTTTTTAAAAACAAGGCCGAAAACATGAAGAATGGGACGTCAAATGATAGGAAATATCGGCTTTTGCCTAGTATTATCAGGAACTCTAAAAAGCTTCTTAATAGACAAGTCCCTAATTCAATAATTAATCAAACTAACATTGCATACATGAAAAAAATATTACTCATCCTATTGCTTTGCTATTATTCTAATTTTACAGGGGCCCAGAGCAATATTTCAATGTCTCCAGATGCCATGGGCATTGCTAAACTAACAGGTGTGCCTGTTAGTTACTATACAGGTACTATGGCCATTAACTTGTCCTTAGTAGAATTATCCGGCTTAGACTTAGCTACACAGGTATCTCTAAGCTATAACGCCTCAGGCCATAAGGTGCAGGAAATAGCAAGTTCCGTGGGTTTGGGTTGGTCACTAAATGCAGGAGGCTTGATTACAAGGGTGGTAAGGGGAAAAGCAGATGACCTTAATGACGGCTACTGCAAATCTACGGTTGACACTGAACCAGACCTTTATTTCTACAATTTCCAAGGTCAAAGTGGCAAGTTTTTCTTAGATAAGTTTGGGGTCGCCATTACCATTCCTTACCGGGATATTAAAATAAAACCCGGGATATGTGTCTCTGGCAGTTCTGGAATCTGGGAAATAACTGATGAGAGTGGTATAAAATATGTCTTTGGCAAAAGCACCTACTATGACCGGGAAGTAACTACTGTTAGGCAAAACACCAATCATAGCAATACCCAAACGTATACTTCTGCATGGATGCTCTCGGAAGTAATAACCCCGTCTGGCCATGATAAAATATCTTTTTCATATACGAACGCTTTCATCACTACCAACAATACCTATTTTACCTTAACCAAAGATCCTTGTAATAATAATATAGTCCATGACCTGAGTTCAACGGTTACCACTAACTCCAAATACATTAGCAGTATCACATCCGCGAAAGGCTCCATTTATTTTTCCTATACGTTCAACAAAAGAAAAGACCTATCCGGAGGGGTCTCATTGTCTTCTGTCACATTGAACAATAAGGAGGGAAGGATAAAGACATTCAAGTTTAAATACGTCTACTTTCAGTCTGATGGTTGCTCTACTATAGAATGTTTCAGGTTAAAGCTGGATGCAATATATGACCTTGGGGCAGAACCCCTGTATAGCTTTTCCTACAACACAACGGTTAATTTACCTGCCAGAAACTCTAAAAACTTTGACCATTGGGGGTATTATAACGCAAATACGGTGAACAGCTGGTTTCCGGAAGTGCTTACTAAAAGCTATGGCAGTTTTTACACACATTATCCCAATGCTACCCTAAACTTTCAAACATATACCGGCGCTTCCAGAGAACCTGATGCAATCAGAAGCTTGGCCAATATTTTAACCGGTATTGCAGAGCGTAGCGGCAGTAAGCAGGAGTTCAGATATGAGGCACACCGTTCCGGTAAAACCGGCAGTAATGTATTGGTTGGAGGGGCCCGAATAAAAGAAATATCGGTGGAGGACGAGAAAGGCAATATCTATAAACGGTTAATAAAATATGAATCCGAAACAAATGCCAGCCTATCTAGTGGGCATTTATTTAAGGAGTCTAAGTACATGTTCGGTTTATATGACAATAACGGTAATGTGACAAAATTTAGAAGGTTATCACACCCTCATAATAATTTATATGATTTAAACGGAGGATTCATCGGGTATTCCAAGGTTGAGGAGGTAATTCCTGGACAAGGTTCTACAGTTTATTCATATACCAATCACGACACTAATCCTGATTACAAAGACCCTGCCACTGGGGCTGTTTCTGATTACTCTTGGCAGCGTGGGTTGCTCTTTCGGCAAAGAGGGTATGACAGGTTTGGCAACATCCTATCTGAGCAGACAACAGGTTACAATTTCAATGCACCCAATAAAAGGTCAGTAGGGTTTAGTGACAGAACTTATTGGAACTGGTCTTGCAGCTGTGGCTTTTTGTGCAATGATACTGGCGCATTTGAATTTAAATATAAGCACATAGGCATATCAAGGGTGCTTTCCGTGTCAAACCTGACCAATATCCGTTATGATCCACTTGACAATTTGAAAAGGATGACACAAGTAAGAAACCTTTTTTACAACGAAAATGGATATTTAGTAAAAACTGAAGAGTATGATCTAAACCGCCCCACCGTCAAATACGTGTCAGAGACAAAGTATCCCACAGACCCCTCTTATTATAATAATTCATTCTGCGAAAATCAGCGCGCTGCTTGTGTGCAAAATTGTCCCGGTAGCAGTGATCCAACTGAGTGTGAAATCGATTGCTACTACGCATATGAAGCATGTTCACCACCTGCTTCCGGTGAGACAAGCGCCCTTCATATGCTAAAAGAAAAGCACATAATGGTGCCCATTGAGCAAAATTCCTGGATTGAAAAAGACAATGTGAGAATTTTCAAAGGTGCGGTCATTAAAACATTTACTATTGTAGGAGGTGGCTTTGTGGCACCTAAAAATATATTGCAGTTATCTAAAGTCGTAACCTCTTACACTCCATCTTATGTAGATGAAAGTGGAGAGTTCATCATTGCGCCCGGATTTAAAACGGTTTCAAGCTTTACTTTCAACAGCAGCACAGGTAGGCTAGTCTCAGAAACCGGGTTTTCTGGCATCACCAAAAATTACACGTACAGTCAGGATAATACCGCCTTGCTGCAAACACAAGAGAATTCGGGGGGGAATGTTCAAAGTGAGCAATACACGTCTAAGCTACTGGTGGGCCCTACCTCTATTACTGACTTGAATGGCAGGGTCAGTTACACAGAGTATGATCCATTGAATAGGCCGAAATTGAGAAAGGACCATGAAGGCAATATCTTAACCCGGTACCGCTACCAATACAAGGGAGAGAAGCCAAACCTTGCTCTCGCTGTTTCTAACTTAATGGCTTTAACAAACCAGAGTATAAGCTTTTCTGTGTCAGATATACTGGTTACCGCCGGCACAACCTATCTTAAATGGAACATGGGTGACGGTACCACCTATCAAGACAATCGTACTTCCGCCTACAAATCTTATATTAATCCGGGTACTTATAATGTGACCGTTACCATGGAAAACACGGCTTATGAGAATACTGTAAAATCAGTGCCTATTGCCGTGTACAACCCCATGGTGTTAGAGAGCTGCATAGATGGCCCTGTCTGGAAAGACAACTGCAGCGCCAATCCTGCTGTATATGGTACCTGTACTACCACTCAGGATCCCTATGGCGCCACCCTAAAAGTAACTACAACGGCTACTGACACAGGGTGCCCTGGGTATCAGTATTACTGGGAATATAAACCCGTTAACGGCGGATGGTGGACTTATTTAGGAAACACCCCAGAAATGCAATTCTATTATGATGGAGAGTACCAGATACGGTGTACTGTCACTGATGGCTGTGGAGACCAGCAGATAATAGATGACATGTACATAAATTACCAGTGTGGGTTTTAATACCTTGTTCGGGTTTTATACTTCACGCAGTTATACTAAGATTTAAACAGGTTTTGAGTAAGGTAATAGATTATACTGATTAAAAAATTTAATATATGAAAAAATTTATACTGCACTTGGTTATGCTTGCAATGGCCGGGCATGCCTTTTGCCAACAAACCTTGCCCCCTAGCCCTAATGAAAACTTTTTACAGGTAGAGCAGATACGCAAAACAGGCATTACTACCGAAGCCCAAATAAATGCACTTCCGGTTGGCCGTGATAAAGCTGTTACCTACACTTACTATGACGGCCTTGGTCGGGTTTTACAGGCAAACCAGGTCAAGGCAAGCCCAGGGGCAAAAGACATCATTCAGCCAGGCGTTGTCTATGATAGCTATGGTAGAATAGATAAATCTTACCTGCCCTACACCACCACAACCAACAACGGTGCCATTAGGGCCAATACCGCGCAAGAACAGGCGGCCTTCTATGCCACACCCTATGATGGAGTTGCTGATGATGCCAGGCCTTTTTCTCTGGTGTCTTATGCCACCACTGTTCCAGAAAGCTACGGCCCGGGCCAAGCCTGGTACCAGAACGGGAAAAAGACTACCCAAAAAATTTCTACCAATTACGGTAGCAGCATGTCAGTTAGGCTTTGGGAATTAGATGCTACTACAGGGTTGCCGGTCTCTACGCAAGACCACTCCTGGAACACGCTTACCCTAGCGGAATCCGCTGATGAAGAAAACAGAAGCGTTAGAATCTTTAGCGACTTTACAGGCAAGACTATCCTTAAGCAAGTTCAGGAAGGCATTACCTGGCATAACACCTATTATGTGTATGATGACTATGAAAACCTTAAATTTATAATTCCGCCCATTGCCGCCACCACGTATGCGCCTACCCAAGCCTATGCCGACCTGTGGTACTACCAGTTTGAGTATGATGAGGATAACCGAACCATAGGTTCCAAAGTTCCAGGGGCTGGGTGGCTATATACCATCTATGACCCGTGGAACAGGTCAGCGCTCACCCAAGATGCCAACCAAAGGGCTAAACCTACAGCTGAGTGGAGCTTTGTGAAATACGATGACTGGAACCGGCCTGTTATGAGCGGGATCTTATCAACTACTGCCAGTAGGGCTACTTTAACCAGTAGTGTCGCGCAAGCCACGGGCAGGTATGAGGTTAGAAACACCTCTAGTGTTGGTTATACACTAAACCTCACTTATCCAACCACTATAACAGAAACAACCCTGTTGTCCATTACTTATTTTGACAACTACAATTATCTTTCTAACGCTGGGTGGGATACGGAAGGCTACAGCTTTGCCTTTGCCAGTGAGCCATGGTTCCCGAGTGCCAACACGAACCCCGTCAAGGGACTTTCAACTGGAAATAAAGTTAAAGTGCTGGGCGAGGCCCGCTGGCTTAACAGTGTCATCTATTATGACGACAAGTACCGACCTGTCCAGACCATTGCTGAGCATTTAAAAGGCGGGGTGATCAGGACAAATGTCAATTATGATGAATACGGACAGGTAAACAATAGCCTTCTGACTAATACTGCAGGCAATATAAATATAAGCGAGGGGCATACGTATGATGATCAAGGCAGATTAACCATATCTGATCACTGGATTAAGGAAAATGCGGGTTTCTATTCTGGGATATACTTATCCAATCTCCAGTACAATGAATTGGGTCACGTTGTATCAAAAAAATTACACGGTGAAAACCCCGAATCCGATTATCGACTAGATATTGACTACAGGTACAATATACGGGGCTGGCTCCAAAGTATAAACAACGCCGACCTAACCTATAACCCAGAGAATAACAGCGGGTACAACACTGATTATTTTGGCATGGAGCTGCGCTACCAAGACCCTTTTCCTGAGTTAGCCGCCACTGCCAAATTCAACGGCAACCTTGCTTCCGTGAAGTGGAGCGCGGGAGCATTGCAGCAGGGGTACCGCTATCAATATGACGGCGCAGAAAGGCTGCAGCACGCCAAATATTATGAGAAGAGCACCAATAACTGGGCTTTCACTGACAAGTACAGTGAGCACAACATCAACTATGACCTTAACGGCAACATCACGACACTCTCCCGCAAAAACAACGGGGCCACTACAGATGTGTTGGCCTACGGCTATACAGGCAACCAGCTGGCGCAAGTGGACGACACCGGCAATAAAACAGCAGGTTTTAAAGACAGCCCCACACCGGGTCTTGATTATGAATATGACCCCAATGGAAACCTGACGGCAGACCGCAACCTCAACGTTACCAACATTACCTACAACGTGCTGAATAAGCCGGAGGTAGTCTCATTTTCAAACGGGCACCAGCTTATTACCAAGTATGACGCAGGCGGTGCCAAACTATGGATGGAATACAGGGAAGGCCCTACCCAGACGCCTGCCTGGCGGTACGACTACGTAGGCCCCTTCACGTATAAGAACCATGTTTTACAGACCATTGCCCATGCCGATGGCCGCATTATCAAACGCCCCGACCAATACGAATACCAGTATGACCTGAAAGACCACCTGGGCAACAACAGGGTCACCGTGGGGGCTCCTCAATCTTATTTTCACAGGGCCACGGCCAGCAGCGATCAGGCCAAAGAAGAAGAGGAGCAGTTTATGAAGCTGAGCGAGACCCGGGCCACCGTGCACCCCTCTGTGAACCACACCAAAGAAGGCGGGCCTGAGGTGTTCCGGCTGAACGGCGGTCGGGGTAAAAAGGACGGCCCATCTATTCTGCTCAAGGTAATGCCCGGCGACACCCTACGCCTGAAAGTGTACGCCAAGTACCTAGACCTCAGAAAATACAACCCTACCGCCACTGCTGCCACTGTGCTTACTTTGTTGGCTACTCCGGCAGCAGGAGGAAAGTTAGCCGAAGGCGTACTGGCCACGGCCACCGGCCACGGCGGCGGCCTGGCTACAGCCGCAGCCATTGCTGGGGTTACCCCTCCGGGAAAAAGCACCCCTAAGGCCTACATGCAGTACGTACTCTATGACAAGAACATGAAGCGGCTGGGGCAAGAGGCGACCCTGGTAAGTATGGCCGCCGCCATTACCGAGGAATCTGTGCACGGGCCGCACGAGGAGCTGCAGCTAGAGGTGGTGGCGCGGCAGGAAGGCTTTGTCATGGGCCAACTGGCCCATGAGGGGGAGGAGAACGTGGACGTGTACTTCGACGAC
>JBBSSO010000003.1:0-20957 GCA_038241905.1 Cytophagales bacterium
AGAAGAAATTGTGCGCTCGCAGCGCGATGGCGTAGAAGGCGAGCTTAGAATAGGCGTCATTCCCACGCTGGCGCCTTACCTAATTCCGCTGTTTATCACAGATTTTATCAAGAAATATCCGCAAGTCCGGGTGGTTATTCAGGAACTGGTGACCAGCAGCATTGTGGAAAAACTAAAGATGGAATTGCTGGATGTGGGCTTGCTAGTAACGCCGCTGCAAGACAAAACCATCTTTGAGATTCCGCTTTTTTACGAAGCCTTCGTGGCCTACTTGCACCCCGACCATCCGCTTTTTGAGCAAACGGAAATCACTCCAGAAAGCATTGACCCCGCCAGCCTCTGGTTGCTCAACGAAGGGCACTGTTTCCGGAGCCAGGTGCTGCAACTCTGCAACCGCGCCAAGAGCACCCGCAATGTGCATTTAGACTATGAAAGCGGCTCCCTAGAAACCCTCAAACGCATTGTAGAAACCCAGAGCGGCATGACCCTTTTACCCGAACTATCCGTACTGGACCTACCCCAAAACAAGCAAAAAATGGTGCGGCCCTTTGTAGAGCCCCAACCCCTGCGCGAGGTAAGTTTAGTGGTACACCGCAGTTTTTTAAAGAAGAAATTAATAGAAGCGCTGCGCGATGAAATTATAGACCACGTGCCACCAGGCCTGCGGGAACGAAACCCGGTGCGGGTGGTGAAGATAAAATAAAAGCTGTTTTCGGCATGTTTTTGGAAAAACAGGCCGAAAACAGAAAAGGCCGCTCCTGGTGGAACGGCCTTTTCTTTATGTCCTGAAAAAGGGAATGCTTACGCGTTCGCAGCTTCGCCTTTTAGCACTTTCACCATGGTATCGCCAATCTCGGCGGGAGAATCTACTACGTGGATGCCGTTCTCGCGCATGATTCGCATTTTGGCGGCGGCGGTATCATCGGCTCCGCCGATAATGGCACCAGCATGGCCCATTCTTCGACCGGCCGGAGCAGTTTGGCCTGCAATGAATCCAACTACTGGCTTTTTGTTGCCGGTAGACCGGATGTACTCAGCGGCTACGGCCTCGTAGTTTCCGCCAATCTCACCAATCATCACAATCGCATCGGTTTCTGGGTCCTCCATTAAAAGCTGCACCGCGTCTTTGGTTGGCGTGCCGATGATAGGGTCGCCACCAATCCCGATGGCGGTGGAAATGCCCAACCCAGCTTTCACAATCTGGTCGGCAGCCTCATAGGTCAACGTGCCGGACTTAGACACAATACCAATGCGGCCTTTCTTAAACACGAACCCAGGCATGATGCCTACTTTGGCTTCGCCGGGCGTAATTACGCCGGGGCAGTTGGGCCCGATAAGGGTAACGTCTCTGTTCTTAAGGTAATTTTTGGCAGCTACCATGTCTTTTACCGGAATACCTTCCGTGATGCACACAATAACGGCAATACCGGCATCGGCGGCTTCCATAATGGCATCGGCGGCGAAAGCTGGCGGCACAAAAATGATGGAAACGTTGGCTTGGGCTTTATCTACGGCCTCTTGCACGGTGTTAAACACGGGGCGGTCTAGGTGCGTGGCGCCGCCTTTGCCCGGCGTTACACCGCCCACCACGTTGGTGCCGTACTCAATCATCTGCTGCGCGTGGAAAGAACCTTCCGAGCCGGTGAAGCCCTGCACAATCACTTTGGAATCTTTATTTACTAAAACACTCATGTGTAGTGGATATATGTGAAAGATGTACGCTCTATTAAAAACTGTACGCAAAAATAGGCTTTTTTGCCGCCCCTGCAAAAGAAGAATGGGCATTAAAGCAGGATATACTCTTATGACTTTAGCTTAGGCTTAAAAAAGCGGTTTATAGTATATATATTTTATGATAAGTAAGAGATTACGTTGAGTATCTGTTGAGTACACCATTCAATTACACCTGCACGAACTTAGTTGACCACAAAGATAGTGCAAGCCATGATGCGGTGAGCGATTTTCTGCGACGAGAGCGGTTTACCCCGTCTCAGCTGTGGGATATAGTGAGACCTTATGTAAAAGGCTGGGCAACCTCGGTCATCATTGCCGACGAGAGTGTGCAAAATAAGCGCTATTCCAATTTCATAGAATTGGTGAAGGGGTAACTCCGGCAACGAGCACGGGCTGGTCAAAGGCATCGGGTTGGTGAACTTCTTGCATTACTAGGGCAAGGACGGGAATTTCTTCCCGGTCGATTACCGGGTTTACCACCTGGAGATGGACGGGAAGACGAAGAACGACCATTTCCGGGAGATGTTCCTGCTCCTGTCAGAGCCATCCTTTTTGACAGCTGTAACAGTTCGGTCAGCAAACTTAAGCTCATCCATCGGAACGACTGTACATTCTTCACTACACTGAAAATCAAACGCAAGGTAAGCGTGAGCAGGGAAACTGGTAGCAAAAAACCTGAATGAGTTGGTCTTTGGCGGGCAGACGCTAGAGGAAGGGCTGGCGTTAAAGTTGAAGGAGGTCCTTCTTATAGTTTAGTTGTTAAAAATAGTCGCCCCAAACGGCGACATTGATTGGGTTATCACCAATGACCTGAGCCACTCGGTAAACCTGATAGTCGCTGAGCTCGAAAACGACAGCAGGTGGCAGATGGAGAATTTCCATAGGGGGTTAAAACAACTTACGGGCTCAGAGAAGTGCTAGTGCTTTAGGGCCAGGCTACAGTGGAACCATCTGGCTTGCAGTAACCATGATTGGTTCTCCTTGAAGGTGAAAGCAAAGCATCATGTAGCTAAAACCATCTATCAGATAAGAATAAACATGTTTAAGGATTATCTTAGCCATCAGCTATAGTACCCCTCATTATCAAGGCTATTTAGAGCTGAGTGAAAGTCCTAATTATGTATACCGAGTATTTCCTTATAAAATTTCAAACAACCATCTCTTAAATTTAATACCTCAAATTAAATATTCTAAATATAATCTATTCCGATTACATAATTTAAGCTAATTATTGCATTTTTATTATTTTTCATACTATAATTTAACCTAATCTCTTCAATCCAAACACAGCAAGGTTATAAAGTGCATGGGCTAATACTACATATATAAACGGAAACTTACCTTTAATCCTAAAGTATACATACAAGGCATTAAGAGACATCCCGCCTAAAAATGTGGCAATCATATAATATATATTATATGAATGAGCAAAAGAAAAAAAGCAGGAGGATACTAAAATAGAGAATGTTTTATTCTCCTTTTTTGCAATTTTTTTTGAAACATATAAGCATATCTCAATAAGAAGATACTGATATATAAAAGTCTCTAGTACTGGAGCTCCAACCACAGACACAAGAAATTCCTCCTTTACAGAAGCAAAATCAATTGAGTTCTTAATTGGATCATCCTTTAATACATTTCGGACAATAGCAGCAAAAGAAATTGAAATAAATAGGTTCAGGATTACCACTCCTACTACTACAAGCAAGCTATTTATCCTAAAAATCTTTAAATATTGATTACGTTTATTGGGAAGAACAAAATCCATAACCGATTTATTAAAGAGGTCCGGAACTAACAAGACATAAAATATTAAGGTTTTATAATTTTTTATGTTTTAATTAAATAACAAATGATTCGCATTTCATATTTAACTAAAAAAGCTATTTGATTTACAATTATCAGAATGGATCATCACTACATAACATATTAGACAGCTGCCTAATCAAATTGATTTACAAAAAATGAGAGTTGAGAGAAAATTCCATTAATTTCCTCTCAACTCTTTCTATTTATTTACCGTTAGCTCCAAGCCAAGCTGCACCTTCATTTGCACCTTCACCAAACGTTTTAAGCCCATACCAAAAGTTTAATACTACTTTTGTAGAGTAATAAAATGCATCATTTGCCAATGATGTCCCTTCACCTGGAGTTGTCCCTCCTTCAATGGAAATTAATTCTTCAGAAGTCAATTCAATTAAGTTCATATTATTTCAGGGTTGGGTTTTCATTGTAAAAATCATCAATAGCACTAGAAATTCCGCTTTTAATATCCTTCCAATTACTATCTATCCAATTGAATACAGCTCCTATCCCTATTGATTTCCAAGGAATTAGGTCACCTCCATTAACCATTACTATTTCTTCATGGCTTAAATCAGACAAATGATTATCTTCATTGATTGTCATAGTTATTAAATTATTTTTTTTACCAGCACTTGAAGGCTGCTGACATCACCTTTCATTAACCGGTTAACTATGATATAAACTTACATTCCTTCCATCTACAAAAGCTGGACGGAAAAACAAACCGCCATAAATTTTTTTATTTTCTTCATTAGATATCACTTTCAGCGAAAAACTTACTTCCAGTTTTTGGTTACCTGCATAATAGAAGGTACTCCGCTTACGGGTATAATGAATAGAAAGACCCTCATCTTTCAAATCATCAATAATATTATAAAGCTGGGCCCTGCTAATGCTCAGCCTACTGGCCAACTCCTCCGGCGTGCCAGTTTTCTCTTTTCTAATCAAATCATCTAAGTATTTAATGCGTTCAATGTATTTTCTAAAATTCATAATACCTTTCTTTTTTAATTTAACACCATCAATTGCTTGTGAATCATTTCATAATAGCGTTCTCGTTTGGTCAATAATTCTGAATGAGTGCCCTGTTCTAGAAGTTTGCCATTTTCCAAAACGAATAGTAGGTCAAAGTCTTTAACGGCTGCAAGACGGTGGGTAATAAATATGATAGTCTTGCCAGCCTGAGCTAATTGACGGATAGTAAATTGTACGAACTCTTCTGATTTTGGGTCAAGGGAAGAAGTAGCCTCATCCATAATTAGTATTTCTGGGTCTTTATAAAGGGCTCGGGCTATGGCAATGCGCTGTTTCTGCCCACCAGACAAAGAAGCTCCGTTTTCTCCCAAATAAGTGGCAAAGCCATTTGGTAATCCTTCAATAAAATCCATCATGCCTAACTGTTGACAAATACCCACCACCTTTTGAATGTCCGGCTGATAGTCGCCTAAGGCAATATTCTCCAGCACATTACCCGCAAACAGGTCTATTTTCTGAGGCACCACCGTCACCAATCGGCGTAAACTGCTGTTCTCAATATACTTTAAATTATAGTCTCCTATATGCACACTACCTGATTGGATCGGGTAAAGATTTTGCAGAATAGAGATGAGCGTAGATTTGCCTGATCCGCTTTCACCTATAATTCCCGTAATTTTTCCTTCAGGTATAATTAAACTTATTGAACTAGGCACTTGTTTAATAAGTCACAAGGCACTGTAAATCAATAGGTTAAATTATGAATTTTAGGTCAAATTTGAATTGTTTTACATTTAGGAGTAGTTAATAATAACCATTTGCTAAGCGATTGCCAGAAAAGGCCATTACCAGATATTAAGCAAGTGCCTAATTCAATAAACTTAATCCTTCAAACACATTTTTGCGAGAACCGTACCTAAAATACACCTCTTTCAAGTCAATATTTCCCATAAGTTCTTTTTTCAACTCAAATTTGTTCTCATTGCCCTCTACCTCCAGATCCATAATCTCAAATAAACGGTCTGCTGCTATCATGGCATTCTGAATGGTTTTGTTCATACCTATCAGGGCGCCAACCGGTCCGGTTAAATACCCAATGAGGGCATAAAACGAAAGTAACTCGCCAGGAGTGATTTGGCTATCCAGCACATACCCAGCCCCTATCCACAACAGCACAATGGTAAACACACGGGAGATTGTTTCTGAAGTAGTGCCCGTGAAGATGTTGGTCACTCCTGATTTGTACACAGAACCTAACAACTTGACAAAGCGTGTCTCTGATTTTAGATTAGCATGATCCTCCATACCAAACCGCTTAATGGTACCGGCAGCCGTAATAGATTCTATTAATTGTGTTTCCAACTCAGCGGCATCTTCCATTAACTCCCGCTCCACTTTCCGGTTTAGTTTATTGGTGATAATATATACAAGGGCATACAGCGGAATAATCAGGAGCATTACTAAGGCCAGTTTCCAATAGTAGGTGAACATTAATCCAAAGGCAAAAAGCACAATAAATACGTTTACCGCTAGGTTAATGGAAACGTCATTTATAAAGGCCCTAATTTTTACTGCATCATTTATCCTACTAATAATCTCGCCTACTCGCATGGTGTCAAAAAACTGCTGCGGTAGCGTGAGCAAATGTTTGTAATATCCTAAGATGAGACGAGCATCAATTTTTTGACCTGTTTTCAAAACAAAAAGGGTCTTATATACTCCTATTAGAACCTGAAATGCCAACAAGACCAGCATAATAACACTCATCAGGTTTAGCAAATTTTTATTGCCATCTGCCAGCACATGATCTACTATTTTCTGCACATAAATTGACGTAGATAAGCCTAGTACTGTGTATATGATGGCGCCAAAAAGTGCCTGCACCATTACTGACCTGTGGGGCTGAATCAAAAACCAAAAGCGTTGATACACTGAAACAGTTTGGTTAAGTGCCTTAAAATCATCATTCGGCATCAACAATACCAATATTCCGCTCCACTGCTCTTTAAATTCGCTGTGCAGCATTTTATGCATTTGCCCGTCTGCCGGGTCCATTATCTGAATGTGCTTTTTAGTGACTTTGTAAATTACTACATAATGATGAAGCACTTTTTTAACAACCACGTGGGCAATGGTGGGGGTGGGTATTTTAAACAAACTGTCAAATTCGCCGCGTACCCCTTTTGCAGAAAACCCCATTTTTTTTGCGGCCTCTATCAATCCCAAAACATTAGTGCCCTTCTGGTCAGTAGAAGCCATTTGCCTAATCTTAGAGACAGGAAGCTTTAATTTGTAATGGCTGGCAACAGAAGCCAAGCATGCCGCTCCACAATCTGTAATATCCCGTTGTTTTACTTTGTTATTCATTTCTGTTTATTATTCTTATATAAGAAAGGGACAGGATTTAATTAGTGGTACTAACTATCGCACCAAGAAATATAAAATATTAAATAATTGCCTTACATTAATGAAGGCTAAGGCATTGACTTATTTAAACAGCTGGATTCATCCAATCATCTACCTGGTCATACAATAGTTGGAAAAGGCTACGGCGAGCCACCAGAAACCTGCTATTTAAGGTCATGCCTTTTTTGAGTTCTCCTTTGTAGCCATTTTGCAATGAGAGGTGGGCTTGGTCTAGGGAGCATATTACCCTAAATGCTACCTGTTGTTCAGAGACGAAAGAAAGGTCATCGGCAATCTCTACTACCTTAGCATTAGCTAATCCCCAATCATTGTAGTTGAAAGCATCTACCTGCAATAAAACAGACTGCCCTGCCTTAATGAAGCCTACATCTTTTGGGGCAATAAAAACAACGGCCTGAAGGTTAGAGTCAGGAGATATTTCAGCAATTTTTTGGTTAGAAAACAAAAAATCACCTTCAGAGATGTTTTTTACGTTTAGTATAGACCCATTTACACCGGCTATTATTTTATAGCGTGTTTTCTGGTCATAGATTAGCTTTATTTTATTTCCTAGCTCCCGCAGTTCATTAGCATAGGCACTGGCTTCCTGTTTCCAATGTGCCTGCTGTTTTTTAACATGTAACTCTAATGCAGATACAGACTGTTCATAAGTTAGTTTAGCTTCATCAAACTCTGCAAAGGCTATTACTTTTGAATCATACAAGAGCTTGTTCCGCTCATAATCTCGTGTTCCCTTCTCAAGGTTAGCCTTTAAATTTTTGTAGGTAGATAGAAATTCATAATAAGAAGCCGCATATATTTCAGATTTAAAAGAACGTGGTGAGTAATGACTAGGGCCGTTTCCATTTATTCGATTCAGAATTTTCAAGTCGTATAATAGATGATGGAGTTGGGCAATCCTTTGCTTATAGCCCTCTAATTCCAAATCAAGCTGCCCTGACTCAATTTCAGCTAGCACCTCTCCCTTTCGCACTTTATCATTTTCCCTGAACCGAAGGTTGCTTATTCTGCCAGAGACAGGCACAAACACCTCATTCCGTTCAAGTGCACTCTGTAGAGTACCCCTGCCTCGGACAGACAGATCTACCTGCACCAAGGGTAAACATGAAAAGCCTAAGACCAGGAACCCAAGTGTACTGAGATAAATAAATTTTGATCGTACGCTGATCTTACTTTGATAGTATTCTGAAGATTGCTCAATAATAGCGGCGGGGAATATGGTTTTCATGCTTTATAAAGCTTTAAAGTATTAAATGAATAATAAAAGACTAGATTAAGGAGTAAATTTAACGTATATGTATTCACTAATTGTTTTTTTATAATTAAAGTTATAAAATTAATTAGTATATTATTTTTTTTGGTTAGCTAATTAATGAAATTTAAATGATAAAAATAAAATTAGAGAACAAAAGTTAACATTATTACTTTTAATGCTGAAGCTGTTTAGAGCTTGTTTAAATTGGGGATTGGGTAAAAAAGTATGGGCCAGTACGTAAGAAAATAGTTACCAAACTTGTAAGCTTATGCAATCCCAATAAGCGAGACTCTCAGACCCGCTGTGGCAAATTATCGAAAAAAACCTTGCCTCGCAACGCCGCCGCAAGCATTCCCTTCGGGATGTGGTGGACGGCATCCTGTGGGTTCTGCGAGTGGGCAGCCAGTGGCGGAATTTGCCGCCGGACACCTTCCCCAAGTGGCAGTTGGTGTACTATTATTTCCGCAGAAGGACGGCGGACGGCACGCTGGAGCGGCTGAACTGGTCGCTCAACAAGCAGGAGCGCAAAAGGCAGGGAAAGCAGGACACCCCAAGTATGGTAAGCATTGACTCCCAGTTGGTTAAGACAGGTCCCTTCATCTCAAAGGAGACGGGCATCGACGGCAACAAGAAGATAAACGGGTGCAAGCGGCACGTGCTCACAGACAGGTGTGGGGAGTGGTCGTGCACGGGGCCAACAAGGCGGACGGGGCCTTGGCAAGGCGGGTGGTGGCCCCGCTCCGGGGTTACCTGCACCGCATGGAGAAAATGCTCGCCGACGCGGCCTATGAGAAGTCCTTTCTAGGCTGAGTAGAAGAAAACCTGCTGGGCGTGGAACTGGAGATAAGCTCCAAGCCGCTGGGCTCGGAGGGATTCGTCCCCGTTAGGTGGAGGTGGGTTAACGAGAGAGCCTTCGGCATCTTCAGCTTCTTCAGAAGGCTCGACAAAGATCACGAGAAAACGCCCGAAAGTGCTAAAAGCTGGGTGCTTTGGCCGAATAGCCAGATCATCCTAAACATAATGACCTGAAAAAAAATACTTAAAATTTAGACAAACTCTCACCTAACCCTGCCCTACATGAAAATCGGATACCCCTGCGTGAATGAATCTCTGGACTGCAGCACCTCTTCTACCTTTCGGCTGGCGTCTTACTCTGAAGAGCGGCTGGTGCCGACGGTAGAGAAAAACCTGGCTTGCTTGCAGCGCATTCTGGAGTTTAACCTACAGCATGGGTTTCTGTTCTTCCGGATGAGTTCTGGGTTGGTGCCCTTTGCCTCGCACGCCGTCAATACCTACAACTGGCAAGAGCATTTCAAACTCACGTTCCGACGCTTGGGAGATTTTATCAAAAAGCACAACATGCGCATTTCCATGCACCCCGACCAGTTTGTAGTGCTCAACTCTCCGGATGGGCGGATCGTGCGCAACAGCATTGCGGAGCTGGTGTACCAGGGCAGTGTGATGGATTTGATGGGATTGGATTCTACCGCCAAACTACAGATTCATGCCGGTGGCGTGTACGGCGACAAACCTGCGGCCCTCAAGCGCTTCATCCAGACGTACAATACCTTATTGCCGGAGCGGGTAAAAGCCCGTTTAGTGGTAGAAAATGATGACCGATTGTACAGCCTGAAAGATTGCCTGGAACTGAACAGCCAAACTGGAATTCCCATTTTATTCGACAACTTTCACCACGAATGCTTGAACCACGGCGAGCCGATGGCCGATGCCCTGCGTTTGGCCGCTGCCACTTGGCACCCGGAAAAAGACGGCGTTCTCATGATGGATTACAGCTCGCAATCTTTGGGCGAGCGTAAAGGCAAACACACCGCTACTCTAGACGCAGACCTATTTACAGAGTTCCTCACGCACCTGAACGGGTTGGACGTGGACATTATGTTGGAGATCAAAGACAAACAGGCCAGTTGCCTGCGCGCGCGCCAGATTTTGGCAGTACAGGCATTGGTCTAATCCTGTTTTCGGCCTGTTTTCCGAAAAACAGGCCGAAAACAGCACTTAATTTACTGTCACGTTTCAGCGAAAACGTACCAGTCTCCGTTAAAGTCAGGTAAAAACCTGCACCATTCTTTGCTATGCGATACGCCGCCCTCCTGCTTTTTATTTTCTTTGCCATGGCCATCACCTCCTGCACTTCCTCTGCCGATAACTCTGACAGGCCGGTCTTGGCAGTTATTCAGAAAAAAATACCGTTGCCGGGCATTCCATCGGCCTCCGGCATTGAGAAAGTTGGTGATTATTTTTACGTTATCGGAGATGATTGTCCCTACCTTTTTTGTCTGGATCAGAACTACGCCGTGGTGCAGAAAAAACTTTTGGTCAAGAACGCTACCCTCGCCAAAGGCCGCATTCCCAAATCAATAAAGCCTGATTTAGAGTCTATTACCACCTTACGCATAGCCGAGCAGCCGTATTTGCTTATTTTAGGATCAGGCTCTACGGACCGGCGCAACGTTGGTTTTCTGGTTTCGGTGGCAGGCGAAAACATGGGCAAACCCCGCGCCATTAACCTAGCAGAATTGTTTTCTCCATTGGCGGCTAACCCGCAGGTAGTGGGGCAGGCCACACTTAATATTGAAGGCCTAGCGGCCGATGAAGAATACGTGTACCTGCTGCAACGCTTTTCGCCCAGCGGCCAAAACACGGTTCTTACCTACAGCATCCAAACCCTGCTCCCGTTTCTGCTGGGCCAAGCGCCAGCCCCGGCCCCGTTTAACGTGGTACAGTGGGCGCTGCCAGACTTAAAAAATGTGGCTACTGGCTTCTCAGGCGCCACCGCTGCTTTGGGGGGACGGTTGCTGTTTACGGCCTCCGCTGAAGAAACGCCCGATGCCATTTTAGACGGCGAAGTCCACGGTAGTTTGGTAGGCTGGCTGCGCACGCACGCGCGCAAGGGCCAGGGCCAGGAATTGAACGCACCCACAGCCATTTCTCCCATTACCGAAGCAGACGGCACCTTATACAAAGGCAAAATTGAATCCATCTGCATCTTACAAGAATCAAAGCATTCTGTACACGCGGTGGTCGTTACAGATAGTGACGATGGCCTTTCTGAATTACTAGAAATACATTTTACGTGGTAAAAAACTGCCACCAAAAAGCCCTTCGTCAACTAGAAATGCATCTAGCTAACGAAGGGCTTTTCTATATATCTTTTCATCGGCGTACGCCGATGGTGTTTTGGGCCTCTTTTTAGAAAAACAGGCCTAAAACAGCCGTAACATTTTTTACACTTTCAAGTCCTTTCTACAGGCGTACGCGCATTTTTTTCCAGTAAACCGTGGTAGGCGTTTTTACTTCTACCAAGTAGATGCCAGAGCTTAATTTACCCAAATTAATAGGCCGATCCAAAGTATGATCTCCGGCAGAAACGGGTTTGGAAAACAGCAACTTGCCCTGTGCGTTGGAGAAACGAAGCACGCCCTCCTCAGCCATTTCCTGCTGAAAGGAAAGCATGAACACGTTTTCAGTTTTCTTGAGTGGATAAAGGTCTATTCCGGAAAGTGTCTCGCGCCGAAGAGATTCTTCTGAGCCTGCATTAAAGGCGATTCTGTTTGCTGGGTCGGCAGATTTTACTTGGGCTAGGCTTGGCAAGCAAGTTAATATAGCCAAGGCAGGAACTAACATTGCAACTAAATAGTATTTTTTCAAGTCCATATCATCCAACGTAAAAAGTAGAACATTTCCGCAGGGCGCGGCTACAACCACTAATGCACATACCGTTCCAAAAACAACGGTTTGGCAAAAGAATTACGGTTGTAGGATGGTGGCAGCGACGGGTAGCACGCGTTGGGCCCATTCAAAATGCATCTTGCTACTATAATGCAAGCCATCTGAGGCCACCAAGGCAGCGTTTTGGCTTACCTTCAAAGACAAATCATAAACATCTACTACGGCAACTCCGGCACTGGTGGCCTCGGCTAAAATTACGGCGTTGTACTGCTTTATCTGCTCTGAAATAAGCGCGCGGTTTTGCCCGTTGCCATACGGCGTCGCGCCCCAATCCGGAATGGTAAGAACCACCACGTTTTTAGGATTTTTCTGCGCAAACTGAATAGAAGTAGCTAACAATGTTTTGAATTCGGTGCGGAAAGGTTCTAGGTTAAACGTGCCTGAAATATAGCCTCGGTATTGGTTATTTACCCCAATTTGCAAAGACACCAAGCCGAAGTCATTGGGTAAGTTTTGCGTTTTCAGGTGAGCTATGAGATCTCCGGTAGTCCAGCCCGTGCGGGCGATGATACGCGGATCACCCACGTTTATTTTTTTCTGGCTTACTAGCAAAGAGGCCAAATGCACCGGCCACCTACCTTCGGCAGCAATGCCTTGCCCGATGGTGTAGGAATCTCCGAGGGCCAAATAGGTAGAACCCGAGGTTTGCGGTTCATTTTCCCGTTCATCCAATTCCTGATCCAACTCATTAGACTGACAAGAAAAAGCCAGGAAGCAAAATAATAACATCATTCCTAAAATCCGCATACCCATCATTTATGTTTATAGACCTGTTATTAGGCCCGTGAATATTACAACACCGAAATGCTCTAAAATATTCAAAGCCGTCTAATAACTCAGCAAAAACCTACGAAACAGCCTAAACGAATGGATTGGAATGCGCATTATTTTCAGGAATCACCTCGGATATACTCTTGGCGGGCTTGTTCCAAATCGGCCATTAACTGGGTTCTTTGCGCCAATAAATGTTGCAGCACAGTTGAGCGCCGGTAAAACAGAGAAAAAAAGACCCACTGTCGGCGTGCCAGTCCCACTCTGTGCCAGTAATGTAACGTGAAAAAGCCCGTTAGCGGCAAGGCAAGCAGGTACGCCACCAATCCCCAACCCGACAAGCCCAGCCACGCGTGGGCGGCCCAGCCCAGAAATGCATAAAACAGCGGAAACGTGAACATGCCCACCGTCATCATCATCGGGGCATGGAACTCCACGTCTTTGGTAAGGCTGCGGGCAACTTTTGCAGGCAATAAATACGGCAGGTAATTGTGCAGCAGCCCAAACAAGTACACCGGAAAACCCAACACCAAATACAACACCGTTTGCACCGTGCCCCAGGCAACTTGGCCTGCTTTGGGTGCGTCATTTAATCCTTGCGACCGCAGGCCCAAGTTTTCCAAATGGACCAGGTACTCTTTCAGGCTGGCCCGGAGGACATGGACCCGTTCTGGATCATGAGTCTCAAAATACTTGATGCTCTGCACAATGCCTTTGGTGATTAAGAACTTCTCTTCCGGCTCTGTATCTGCGAGGTCTAATTCTTTAACCAGATGGTCTTGGTAAACCGCTTCTACCTGGCGCACCAGCGCGTCTTCTTCTTCAGAATCTGTGTGAATAATGAGCGCTTCCAGCTGTTCTTTTATAACTTCTGTTAGACGTTGCGCAGCTTTAAAATTATCTTCGGCATAGCCGACTTTAAAATCTGCTACTATAATGGGGGCACCAACCTGCACAAACACCTCGCTCCTAAACTTAGACGGCGCCGAATAATTAAGGCCCACGGGCACAATCTTTAAATCTAAGTTAAACCCGTGTTGAGCCTCGGCGCCCAAGGCGATGCGAGCCGTACCGGTTTTGAGGGGGCGCAGGCGGCGTTGCATAAAGCTGTTGCCCTCCGGAAAAACCATCAACGTACCTTTGTTGGCCAGAAATTCATAGCATTTCTCAAAAGTATCTGTGTTTTGGCCGGAGGCGTTATCGCCTACATCCTCGCGGCGGTACACCGGTATCATAAACAACTTATGTAATAGCCAGGCCTGCCAGCCGGGTCTAAAAAAACTACTTTTAGCCAGAAAAAAGACTTCCTGTTTCATGAAAGACGCCGTAACTACGGGGTCCATCAAAGTATTGGGGTGATTAGAAACCACAATGAGCGGACCCTGGCTCAGTAGCAGGTGGCGGTTTTTGATGGTAATACGCCGGAAAAAAATGCGCAGCGTAATGCGGAAGAGATTTTTAAGCAGGATATACAGCATACTAGGACGCGTTTAAGCCTAGAAAGCTACGCATTTTTGACCTTATTTTAGGAAAACAGGCTTAAAACTCAAAGTTCGTTACACAGTCTCCGGTTCCACTAGTAATTTAATAGCATCGATATCTTTATAATAAAGCGCTTCGATGGTGGTTTGATGCTCTATTCTCAGTCTTTCAATAGGCACTTGATATTCCTAACTTTTACTCGGCAACGCATCATAAGAGCTTTACTAAACCATTTTCAAGCTTTAGCCACTTGCGGCAAAAAGCTTGAAAATAGTTGAAGGCTAACGTAAATCTATGGTGAGTCTCCAATTAAAGGCGGTAACAGATATGAGGTAAGACATTTCGAAAAATATTTCTTTTTGCCTATTTTTTAAAACAGGAGAGCAAAAACGAGCCATATACTTAAAGAAATTGGCAATCTTGGGTGTCTTGAATTTATAAGTTCCCAATCTTTTGGACTAAGTTTTAATAACTTTTTTTACATTTTAATTCTGTTTAATATTAATGTTGTTTATATTTATCAAAACTTTTAGGTAGCGAATAGATTATCAAACTGTTAAAATTGTTTTTAAAGTGTCCACAAAAGATAAATGAGCTACTCAATAAGCGCCTAAGGTGTATAGCCCATATTAATCTTAATGCTCTCTCTCCTTCCTCATTTTTAAGGATTTTGAAAGTACTAAGGAGTGATTTAGACAATAATCGCAACCAACAATAAATGACTCAACCGGAAACCGTTCCTACTTACTCATGAAAAAAAATCTACAAAAGCTACAGCTAACGCTTTTATGCTGCGCACTGGCAGGTATGGCGGCAAACGGTAGTGCCGAGGCTTCACCTAACAAAAAGGGCATTTCTACTTCATCCCTAACATTTACTACCCACTTGGCTAGCCCTAGCAGCAGCACCTCTTTTACCCGTGTGGCTACAGAAATTACGGGTAAGGTTACGTCTGTAAAAGGAGAAACTTTGCCTGGGGTAACGGTATCTTTAAAAGGTTCTACCAATGCCACCTCTACAAATGAAAATGGAATTTTCAGCTTGACGCTACCGGCGGCTTCTGGTACTTTGGTATTTTCCTATATAGGCTATGTTACGCAAGAAGTTCCGGTTACGCAAGCCACTGTATACAACATAAAATTGGCAGAAGACGCCCAGGTTATCCGCGAGGTTGAGGTGGTCAACATCGGCTACGGCGAGGCCCGCCGAGCAGACTTAACAGGTGCTATAGGCTCTGTTAACATGGAGGATTTATACAAAGCACCAGTTAAGTCATTTGACGAAGCTTTGGCAGGTAGAGTGGCAGGGGTGCAAGTCACATCCAGCGAAGGCCAGCCCGGCTCGCCCATCAGCATCATTATTAGAGGAGCCAACTCACTCACCCAAGACAACTCTCCGTTGTATGTAATAGACGGGTTCCCCAGTGAAGATGCCTTTGCAAATGCTCTTAACCCAGATGACATTGAATCTATTGATATTTTGATGGATGCCTCTGCTTCTGCCATTTACGGAGCGAGGGGAGCTAATGGCGTCATCTTGATTACCACCAAACGCGGACGGGTAGGAGAACCTGTCATCACGTATAATGGATACTATGGTATTCAGGAAGGCCGCAAAAGAATGGAAGTGCTCAGTCCTTATGAGTATGTAAAATTACAATTTGAGTTATCACCCTCCCGGACGGAGTCACTATTTTTTACTGATCGGGGACCTAACGGCGAAGATCTGACTATTGAAGATTACCGTAATCGGGCTGGGTTAAACTGGGAAGACCAAGTAATGCAGACAGCGCCAATTCAAAACCATTCTCTGGCCTTACGCGGAGGTACCAATAAAACCCTTTACAGCGTATCTGCCTCCTACATGGATCAGGAAGGGATCTTAATTAAATCAGGCTTTAATCGCTTCCAAACCAGATTAACGCTAGACCAAACGCTCTCAGAAAAACTGAAAGCTGGGGTCAACACGTCTTTCTCCACATATAAAACGTATGGCACGCCTGCGTCTGCCAATGCAGGTTCTGCCCAATCTAATCTTTTGTTCAACGTTTGGGCTTTTAGACCCATTACTGGTGATCCTACTATAAATCTGATTGACCTTCAGGAAAATGCAGAAACTGACCAAGATAGAAGTGACAACCATACTTTTAACCCTATTCTATCGGCTAACAATGAGGTAAGGGATAACAATTTTGAGACGCTTATTGGGAATGCTTACCTAGATTACAAAATCCTGAAAGAACTTACCCTAAAGGTTACGGGTGGAGTTACCCGCAGCAACCGAGAGTATAATGTCTTCAATGGCCCTAACACCTTAAGTGCACAGTTTAACAATAAGGTGAATGGCGGAATAACCACCTACAAATCAAATACTTGGACTAATGAGAATACCCTTACTTATATTAAGCGGTTTTCAACAGACCATCTGGTCAATGTGTTGGCCGGCTTTACTTCACAGGGTAGTACAAGTTCTGGTTTCGGGGCGTATGCTATCCAGCTCCCAAATGACAACTTAGGGTTAGATGGCCTTGACGAGGGGGTTCCTAGGTCTATTACTTCTACTTCCTCAGAATGGACTATGACTTCGTTCTTAGGTAGATTGAATTACAATTACAAGTCAAAATACTTCCTCACTACGTCTTTTAGGGCAGACGGTTCCTCTAAGTTCAGTGCCAATAACAGGTGGAGCTATTTCCCTTCCATGGCACTCTCTTGGAGATTAGACAAGGAAGAGTTTATGAAAGACATTAGCTTTATCTCTACCGCTAAATTGAGAGCCAGCTGGGGCATAACGGGCAATAACCGCGTAGGAGACTTTGCTTATTTACCTAAAATCTCGTTGCCGCAAAATGCCGGTTATTATTTTAATAACACCCCAAATGTGGGCAGTTATTCTAGCGACTTGGGCAATGCTGATCTAATGTGGGAAAGTACTAAAACTACTGACTTTGGTGTAGACCTTGGCTTCTTTGACCACCGCGTTTCTGTTAAAGTTGATGTTTACCGCAAAACAACATCAGATCTCCTGCTCTTCGCTAATCTGCCTACCTCCTCCGGTTACAACCGAGGGCTTAAGAACATAGGTAAAACCAGAAACCAAGGGCTAGAGGTAGCCGTTGGCTTTGAGCCCATCAGAGGAAAAGAGTTTACATGGAACACTGACTTTAACATCTCTTTTAACAGAAGCAAAGTAATTGCCCTTGCCCAAAATGAAGAGAGAATTTTCTCCATGGTTCCCTTCGATTACGCGTGGCAGGATATTCCGGCTTATGTGGCAAAAATCAATGAACCTGTAGCGCAGATATACGGTTTAATTTGGGACGGCGTGTACCATTACAATGACTTTGATGTCTCTTCTTCTGGTGTTTATGTATTAAAAGAAACTGTGGCTACAAATGGTGCCCCAAGGGCGAATATAAGACCCGGTGACATTAAATACAGAGACATTAACGGAGATGGAATCATTAGTATTACGGACAAAACAGTAATTGGCAACCCTAACCCTGTTCATTATGGAGGGCTCTCCAATAATTTCAGCTATAAAGGATTTGATTTGCACCTCTTCTTCCAGTGGTCTTATGGAAATGACATTATCAACGCCAACAGAGTTTATTTAGAATCAGGTTGGCGCTATGGCATGAATCAGTTTGCCTCCTTTGCAGATAGATGGACCCCTGAAAACTCAGAATCCAATATCCCTAGGGCTAACGGCCAGCCAGGTATTACCAGTTACTCTTCTCGTTTTGTAGAAGATGGCTCTTTCCTACGGTTTAAAACAGTACAGTTGACTTACAACGTGCCTAAAAGCCTTACCGAACGCGTTAAAATTAGCAACCTTAAAGTGTACGTAGCGGCTCAGAACCTTTACACTTGGACAAATTACAGCGGATATGACCCCGAGGTTTCAGTAAGACCTGGAGCCCTTACTCCTGGTTTTGACTACTCCGCTTATCCAAGAGCCAGAACTACTACTTTAGGAGTAAACGTCACGTTTTAAGTTATTTTAGAAAATCATGAAAAAGTTTCTCTTTAGCACCTTATTTGTTGTCTCTGCGGGAATGTTCTCCTGTCAGGACTTTCTAGAAACAACCCCGTCTGACTTTATATCTCCAGGTAATTATTTCAGGAATGAAGCAGATATAAATACCGTCCTTAATGGCGTTTATGACCCTTTGGGCAGGCTCTATTCTAGAATTCTTTGGTTTGACGCAGACGTGGCAGACCAAGTATTTGATATGCGTTCTTGGGTACAGGTAGACATGTCTTTCAATAACTATGATGCTTCTGATGTAAAAGTGGCCGCTTTGTGGGACAATCTTTATGATGGTATCAATAGAGCAAATGTGCTACTTGCCAATTTGGACAGGGCTACTATGAGCGCAGAAAAAATGGAAGTTGTACGGGGCGAGGCGAAATTCTTGCGGGCCTATTACTATTTTCTGTTAGTCAACTATTGGGGAGATGTTCCTTTCAAGACGGAGCCCAGTACTTCTGTTAACGATGTAAATATTCCTCGCACCGCGGCTAAGGATATATTTGAGTTTATTACCAAGGAGATGGAAGAAGCAGAAGCCATGGTAAACCCTATTACAGCGTACAGTTACAACAGCCGGGTAACCACATCTGTGGTGCAAGGTATTCTGGCACGCGTGTATCTAAAAATGGCAGGCGAGCCTCTCAATGATAAATCTAAATATGCGAGCGCATTAAAATGGGCGCTAAAAGTACGAGACAATGGCGCAGGACATAGCTTAAACCCTAGTTATTCTAACATCTTTATTAACCAAGCTAGAGACGTGTATGATCTAAAAGAAGTAATCTGGGAGGTGGAATTTAACAAAGGGCCTTCTGGGCGAGTAGATGAAGAAGGAAACCTAGGCAATACCAATGGCTTAGGCACTTCAAATCAAGAAATTGGCTACAGTTATTCTATCGTAAATGTACTTAAGAGCCACTTTGATCTTTACCAGCCCGGCTTAGAAAGAGATAGCATAACGCCAGGTGGTTCTGTTTTTAAAATTCTTTACTCCCCAGACACCCGCCGTGACTGGAACATTGCTCCTTATAACTACATGGTGGATGCTGGCACTGCCAAAAGAAGATATACGTCTACCCAAATCTATAACCGTAAAAATGCGAAGTGGCGCAGAGAGTATGAAGTAGCCCAGCCTAAAGCATTAAACACTACTCCTATTAACTTCCCAATTCTCCGGTATGCAGATGTTTTGCTTATGATTGCTGAAGCAGAAAACAAAGTTAACGGCCCAACAGATGTAGCCCATGAAGCAATTAACCAAGTAAGACGCAGAGCTTTTGGTAAATTAATACCAGGAGCTGACGATTTAGGTGAATATGATCTTAATAATCTTGACGGAACAGCATTAGAACTGGCTATTATGGACGAGCGTTCCAAAGAGCTCTTTTCAGAGGGATTACGTAAATTTGATCTAGTACGATGGGGCGAGTACTTGGCCCGAATGCGTAATGTACAAATAGAAGTAACAGCAGATACTTTTGACGCGGCTCTTAAAACTGCCGCCCTTAAGGCCGCCAGCAGTACGTCTGAACGCAATCTTTTACTCCCCATTCCTCTGCGTGAAATAAGTTTGAATAGCAGTATCACTCAAAATAATTTAGGGTGGTAGCACTCTGTAACTCTTATTAATGAATAGCTTAATAAATAGTACCGCAATGAAAGCAAAATATCTGTACCTGTTCCTACTATTAGGCGTTCTAAGCTCTTGCGAAGACAATGAAGTAGAGGCCCCTAACTTTAATGTGTCTGTTATAAAAGCAGAAATACAAGTGGGAGATTCTGCGCGTTTCAGCTTTTCTGGAGAACCAGATGTTGTCACTTTTTATTCTGGCGAGAACGGTAAAGATTATCAAAACCGTGAGCGAACTGAGTTAACTGGTGGCAAATTACAGCTCGAGTTTGAAAGTCAAGCCCTTTACGGCAGGCAGTCAGACTATATTTCGTTATTAGTATCAACTGACTTTAACGGAAATTATATGTCAGAAGAAGTATCTAAAGCTACCTGGGTAGACATCAGCAATAGATTCACATTTGCCACAGCGGCACCGGGCACCATTGGCACTAGAACCATGTCTGGGCAAGTTGATCTCTCAGATCTATTAGCGAGTGGTAAACCTATTTACTTTGCGTATAAGTATGTTGGGGGTCCTAGCCTTACTCCAACCCAATGGCTATGGAGACTTCATGCTTTTAACCTTACTAATTCATTTCCTAACGGAAATTCTGCCCTAGTCTCTAATCTTAGTACAACTGGCTGGACCAGCGTTGAATTCGTCAACCCAGTGAGCAAATGGTATTTTACCTCTGCCTTGGTTTATTTTCACCCAAATTCCACCAAAGAAGCATCAGAAGAATGGGCCATTTCAAAGGCATTGAATCCAAATAAAGTGAGTCCAGATAGAGGAACGGCAATTAAAGAATATACGCTTAGCAAGGAGGCTCACAGCTATATCTACAGTGAACCAGGCACGTATACCGCCACTTTTGTTGCTTCTAATGTTACTATTCATGGCCAAAAGACAGTGGTAAGAGAAGTAGAAGTGACTGTTAAACCATAAGTAGTTAAGACTTGCCAGCGGCTTAAGACCGTTGCGAAATAAGCGTTTCCTGATTTTATTGTGATTTCTAATTTTTTTTGCTTTGTTTTTTGGCCGGAATGCACCGGATTTGCTTTCTGACCGCGCCTTTAGGGCGGTATTCCCATCTTATTTCGTTGTATTTA
>JBBSSO010000004.1:0-19326 GCA_038241905.1 Cytophagales bacterium
ATTGCTGCCGTTCCCAAAGACTTTCGCGACCGGCCACTGACGGACCTGACAATGAAGGTGACGGCTAAAAAGATGAAAAAGAAAAAAATAACAAAACTATACGGCTACTGCTACTACTAAAACTGCCCATGAAAACCATTCTTATAACCGGCTCTAATGGCCTGCTGGGCCAGAAACTGGTAGACCTGCTCCATACAGAACCTACCGTAAAATTGATTGCCTCGTCTCGCGGACAAAACAAATTGGCTCAGATTTATCCGCAAGTTGCCTTTGCGGCGATGGATGTGACCAATGCTGAACAAGTGGAACAGGTAATTGCCGAGATGCAGCCAACTCACATTATCCACACGGCCGCCATGACCAACGTTGACGACTGCGAAACTCAGCGCGAAGAGTGCTGGAAACAGAACGTAGACGCGGTAGAAAACCTAGTAAAGGCGTCAGAAAAACACGGCGTGCACCTGATTCACGTTTCTACGGACTTTATTTTCGATGGCGAAAACGGTCCGTACACCGAAGAAGCCGTGGGCAGCCCGGTTAATTTCTACGGCGAAAGCAAATTAGCCGCTGAGGAATTGGTGAAGCAAGCATCCTGCAAATGGGCTATTTTGCGCACCGTGCTGGTCTTCGGGATTGTGCATGATTACGGCCGTTCTAACATTGTGCTGTGGGTAAAAGGTAGTTTGGAGCAAGGCAAGACCATTAAAGTAGTCAACGACCAACTCCGCACGCCAACTCTGGCCGAAGACTTGGCTCAAGGCTGCTGGTTGGCCGCTCAGCAAGACGCGCAGGGCATTTACAACATCTCCGGCGAGGAACTGCTGACTCCCCACCAAATGGCCCTGCAAGTAGCCGACTATTTTGAGTTAGACAAAAGCCTGATTGAAGAAGTAGACGGCACCCAGTTTACCCAAACCGCCAAACGCCCACCTCGCACGGGCTTTAACATCACCAAAGCCCAGACAGAACTGGGTTACAAACCGCATACTTTTAAAGAAAGCATCGCCCTTCTGGCGACGCAGATTTAAGGAAATATTCCTTTTCTAGTAAAGCTGTTTTGGGCTTGTTTTTCAAAAAACAGGCCTAAAACAGCTTTTTGGTTTATAGGAAATCTGAGACCTAGCTCTGCCCATCACAAATCTCAACTTTGCGTATACAACTCAATGTTGAACCGCTTGCTCCAGACCTTACGAGACTACTTTGCCTTCTCGCAACAGCAGCTGCGGCAACTTTTTTTACTTCTACTAATCATGGCCGCGTTGTTGGCCGCCCCGTTTATTTTCTTTCAGGAAGACGCTCCGTATGACCCCACCGCCGATCAGCAAACCCTAGACAGCCTGGTCGTGCAGCTAGACGCGCAAGCGGAACAAGCTGCCGCCGAAAGAACGGAACGCTATCGGCCCAAGCCTATTAAACTTTACCGCTTTAATCCCAATGAATTATCTGTGGCGCAATGGCAGGAACTGGGGCTGAGTAAATACATCGCTCAGCGCATTTTGAACTTCCGCACCAAGGCCGGCGATTTTAAAAGCAAAGCGCAATTGCAGAAAATTTACGGCCTGCCAGATTCTCTTTTCCAGCGATGGTACCCCTACATTAATTTACCCGATGAGAACCCCGGTTACGCCCGGAATAATTATAAAGACCGGCCGTTTCCGGGCTCTTTTTCAGAAAACAGACCTAAAACAGCTTATCCGCGCAAGAGTTGGCAGTTGGAACCGTTTGACCTGAACACCGCAGATACTACGGTTTTGAAGCAAATAAGAGGCATCGGGAGCAAGTTGTCCTCCAGAATTGTGAGTTACAGAGAGAAAGTGGGTGGTTTCCAGCGCGTAAATCAAGTGGCGGAAGTGTACGGAATATCGCCGGAAGTGGCAGACAGTTTGCTAAAATACGGCTACGTGGCCAAAGCTTTTGAACCGCAAAAAATTAACCTAAACACCGCCACGTTTGACCAATTGCGGCTGCACCCGTACATCGGGTACGGATTGGCCAAAGCCATTATCAATTACCGCACGCAAAACGGACCTTTTGCAACCGTAGAAGCGCTGCGCAAAATCAAATTGCTAGACCAAGCAGCTTTTGAAAAACTACACCCGTACGTACAAGTGGAGTAATCCTGTTTTCGGCCTGTTTTTCCAAAAACAGACCCAAAACAACTGTAGCGTCGTTACACCGTAACGACGTGGTCGAGGTTCCGAAAACATTTCCCCCAAACCAAAGACGACAACTTCACCGTTAAAATTTCTATCTTTTGCCAAGGAAAAAGGTTTATCAAGGAACATCAATTTTGTGACGTTGAAACGCGTAAGTACCCTGCAAAGCTGCTACGTTTTGCAATCTGAACCGCAATTCTTACCTTCCCTTCTCTAGAAAGCTCTACCGTTTTTCCTGTATGTCCACTACCAATACGTCGCTGCCCCATCTGCTCAAACAATACCAACGTCGGCTCCTGAACTTGAGTGGCTCCAACCGTTCTTTGGTGTTGCTAAAACCCTCGGCTAGTTTGCATTTAGATGTGCACGCTCTTGATTTTGTGCATAAAAACCCGTCTTTCCACTACATCCAAAGTCTGCTGGAAGGCAAGCAGGATATTCCGCTTTGCGCCCTAGCCGATGCCCGCGATGCCGCACTGGCACCGCTCACCAAGCAACTCAAAACCATTCAGCGGCGGGCGCACATGATTTGGGAAGAACGGGGCGCGAAGGAATTATTTGTGGGCTGGCCCATGGTAGAAGGCGCTTTTCCGGACGGAACACTGGTGCGTTGTCCGCTGCTTTTTTTTCCGGTAGAACTTCAAATTAACGAGAAACGCCAGTGGCAATTAAGTCGACCTGCGGGCACCACCGCCCTTTTTAACAAAAGTTTTCTGCTGGCCTACGCCCATTACCTTAACCTAAAGCCCAACGAGGAGCTCATGGAAGAGGATTTTGAAGATTTTCCGGCCGATAGCCTTGCGTTCCGAACCAAGCTCTATGAAACCCTGAAAGAAAGCAACCTTGCCATTAATTTTACCCAAGAATTAATGCAAGACGCGCTGCAGCCTTTTAAAACATACAAACGCGATGAATTAGAGAAAACCTGGAAACCGGGCCAACTAAGACTTCAACCCCAAGCCGTGCTAGGTATTTTTCCGCAGGCCGGCTCTTACCAACTCGCTGATTACGAACAACTTCTAGAGAATCCGCCCGCAGATACGCTAGAAGAATTGCTGTTGCCCCAGGCGGAAGAAAATCCGGAAACGGCTAACCTAGAGCAACAAATCTTTACCGCTTTTGACGCAGATGCCTCGCAGGAAGCGGCGTTGCGCCAAGTAAAAGCGGGCCAAAGCGTGGTGGTGCAAGGGCCGCCGGGCACCGGGAAATCGCAATTGATTTGCAATTTGGTGTCAGATTTTCTGGCTCGGGGCAAAAGCGTGTTGGTGGTTTGTCAAAAACGAGCGGCCTTAGATGTAGTGTACCACCGACTTTCTACTACCGGTTTAGACGCTTTTTCGGCGTTGGTGCATGATTTAAATTTGGATCGTCCGGCGGTATTTGCCAAAATACGGCAGCAGATTGAGCAAGTAGAGGAGTATCAGCGGCAGAACGAAGCGCTAGGCAGCGTGCAAGCCGAGCGGCAATTTTTAGAAACCAGTCGGCGGATTGACCAGATTTTAGCGCGGCTAGAAAGCCTGAAAGATGCCCTTTTTGATCCAACGGTTTGCGGCTGGTCGCCGAAGGAATTGTACTTGCGCAGCAATCCGCGCGCGCAGCATTTGCCGGCTCAAGGCATTTACCCGCTTTTTACCGCCTCTACTTGGCCCGAGTGGCGGCCGCGTTTGCTGCATTATTTGCAAGACGCCGTGCTGCTGCAACATCCAGATTTCCTTTGGAACGACCGTCGTTCTTTCCACCACCACACCATGGGTGAGCGCCAGAAGCTGCTCCAGCTGCTTTCTGAAATTCCGGAATCCGTAATGACGGTTGCTGCTCAATTGCCAGACGTGTTGCCACCCACCGCCCAGCCCTGGGACGCGCTATTGGCTTTGCTGCAAGAACTGCCTACGCTGCAAGCTTTACAAACCGCGCTGGCAGGAAAAGCGGTTTTCCGCCTGTTTTTTGGAAATCTGGCCCAAAACAATGCCTACGCGCAGCAAGAAGCTCAACTGGAAAAATTACGCAAAGAAACTGACACAGTTCAAACTAAATTATCAGCAGCAGAAGCTCAGCGGGCCGCGGTTTTGCTGGCGGCTTATGACCGGGCGCACAGCGGCTTCTTTGGTAAAATTCAGTGGAGTTTTTCCTCGGATAAAAAGAAATTATCGGCCTTGGCCGATGAAAAGAACCTGACCAACCCAGACACTGCGGTGGAAGAACTTCGCACGGCGGTGGCGCATGAACAGGGTTTGGAAACCCAATGGAGAAATCTGCTGGAAACTGAACCAACCTTGGAGGTTCCGGTTGAGGTATTTAGCTCCGCGGCTGCGCAAGAACTAGACCACCTACAGCAAGCTTGGGAACAGCGTAAATTACTCCACCGCTTGGTCACGTACGATGTTTTACCCGAGACAATGCTGGAGCTGCGGGCCGAGCGTTTTAAGGCTGTTTTGCAAGAAACCCTGCCAAAGCTGCAAGAATTGCTGGCGCAAAAGCAAACTTGGGAAACCTGGCTCACGGCGGGCCAGATAGAACAATTGATATTAAATCCCGCAGCTGGGCAAGAAATGGCGCAAAGCCTGCAAGATAATTTTGACCGCCTAGTTTCTTATGACGCGCTGGTGCATTCCTTGCCGGCAGAGGTGCGCGTTTGGCTAGAAGACCTGCGCGTGGCCGTGCCAGAAGGAGTAGAAACGCAGTTGCAAGCGCTGGAAAATAGCGTTTGGCTGGCTTGGTTGCAGCAAATTGAAAACCAGCATTCGGTTTTGACCATTGTAAGTACCGGCGAATTGGAACGGTTGGAAACGGAATTACAAGAAAAAATAAAGCAAAAAGCAGCGCTAAGCCGCCAGGTAATTCTGCTTAACCTTCGGGAGCAGACCTTTGAGAACCGCGAATTTAACCGTTTGGGTAACCCAGTTACCTACAAACGGCTTTTAACGCAGGTTAGCAAAAAGCGCATGTGGTACCCGCTCCGCAAACTCAACGCAGAGTTCGGCGAGGAAATTAGGCGATTATTACCCTGTTGGCTAGCCTCGCCCGAAACCGTTTCGGCTTTATTCCCGCTGGAACGAATTTTCGATTTGGTTATTTTTGATGAAGCCTCGCAGTGTTTCGCGGAGGTTGGTATTCCGGCCATGGTGCGGGCTCAGCAAGCCGTGGTGGCCGGCGATGAGCAGCAATTAGGCCCCTCAGATTTGTATCGCGTGCGGTTTGGCAGCGAGGAAGAAGAAGCCGAGGAATTGGTGGTGGAATCTTTGCTGCAACTAAGCGCGCTGCATTTGCCGCAAACCTTGCTTTCTGAGCATTACCGCAGCCAATATCCAGAGCTGATTCAGTTCTCTAACCAACATTTTTACCGGCACAAATTGCAACTCATTCCGCGGCAAGAGGCCATGAACAACGCCGAGCCCGCCATCCATTACCTGAAAGTAGACGGCATTTGGCAAAATCAAACCAACCAAGTAGAGGCAGAACGCGTGCGGGAGTTAGTCTTTGCTTTGCTGGCGCAGGGCCAAACCAACATTGGCGTTATTACCTTTAATTTTCCGCAGCAGCAACTGGTGCAGGATTTACTGGAAGAGCATGCGTTGGCCCAAAACATGCAGTTGCCGCAAGAACTTATCGTCAAAAACATTGAGAACATTCAGGGCGATGAGCGGCAGATTATCATATTTTCCATTGGCTACGCGCCCGATGAAAAAGGCGTGGTGCGTGCGCTGTTTGGCAGCCTAAACGCGGCTAAAGGAGAAAACCGTTTAAACGTGGCCATTACGCGCGCCATCCAACGGGTGTACGTCATTACCAGCCTGTGGCCCGAGCAATTTCCGGTGCAGAACACCAAGCACTCCGGCCCTAAATTGCTGCGCGATTACTTGGCTTTTGCCCGGGAGGTGAGCGAGAAAGGATTTACGCCATCGGCTGCGCCGATGGAAAAGAATCCTTCTGCTTTGCTGCTTTACCCGCTACTTTTGGCCGGTTTTGCCAAAAACAGGCCGGAAACCCAACTTTCTCCCACTCTTCCGTTTGCAGACCTTACTTTCCGTAACGAGAAACGGTACGGGCCCGTAGTGTTAACAGACGACGACCTGTACTACCGCCGACCATCGGCCAAAGCTTCGCACGCCGATGTTCCGCTCCGCTTACAAGCCCGGGGTTGGGCCTATGGAACCGTGTACAGCCGTCAGTTCTGGAGCCAGCCCCAACAGGTTTGGCAGCAACTTACTGACCTTTCTCAAGACAATGAAAAATAAATTACTGGAGATTTCCGCTGGCTTTTGCCTACTTATTGCCGTGGCTTGCGACGCCAGCACCAGCCGCACCGAAGGGAAACAAACGAGCAAAAAAGATAAAAAATCTTCTACTGAAGGTTTTGCCGTTCACCACGGGTATGACTTGGAGGAAATGAGCAAGATGGGCAAAAAGAAAGTGCCCGAAAGTTCTGGCTTGGAGACTTCTTTGGATGGTAATTTCTGGACCCACCCAGACGCCGGAAATGACGCGGTACTCTATAAAATAAACCCGTCTGGCGACTTGCTGGAAACCATGATACTACCGCGCGCCAAAAACCACGACTGGGAAGACATTGCCCGTGGCACGGATGGCTTTCTGTACATCGGGGACATGGGCAACAATAACAATACCCGCAAAAACCTGCACATCTTAAAGGTAGATGAGAAAACCAAGAAAGTGGTGGGTACTATTCCGTTTAGTTACGCAGACCAGACGGAGTTTCCGCCCGGAAAAGCCAACCGCAATTTTGACGTAGAAGGCTTTTTAATGCACGGCAATGCTTTTTATTTGTTCACCAAAAACCGAGGCAAAGGAGATTGGGTAAAGCTTTACAAAGTAGAAAATCAACTAGGCACGCCGCAATTGGTTTCGCCAATAGACAGCCTTCAGATTAGTACCAAAATTACGGCCGCTGATATTTCGCCTAACGGCAAACACATCGCCCTTTTGGGCGTAGGTTGGGTTTATTTACTGGGAATTGATAGTCCAGAACAAACCTTTAAAGGCAAAAAAGAGCAGATACCGTTGGGCAAAGTGGGCCAGGCCGAAGGTTTAGTATTTGTAAACGAAACAGACATGATGATTTCAAACGAGAAGGGAACGCTGTATATGTTGCGCTTGAAAAAGTAAAGCTGTTTTAGGCCTGTTTTTCAGAAAACATGCCTAAAACAGAAGTCTCCACCAAATAAGTCATTCTATCAATGCCGGTCTACCAAATTTGGTGGCACATTTTTAAACAAGAAAGGCCTTGCTGATAATCAGCAAGGCCTTTCTTTATTTAAAAATACAGTAGGTTAGTCGTGGTCTTCTCTGGATGAACGTCCGCCGCGGTTGTCGCGGTCAGACTGGTTGTCATCTCTCCAATAGACATTGGTTTGGCCGCGTTGGCCTTGGCTGCTTCCATAACCGCCGCGTGAACCCATGTCTCCGGATGAGGAAGAACTTTGGCCGCTTCCGCCTTGGCTGTAACCGCCTTGGCCGTAGCCACGGTTTTGGTTGCTAGAACCGCTTCCGTACCCAGAGCCGCTACCATAAGACTGGTTGCCTTGGTTGTGGCCCGAGTTGCCGTAGTTTGAGCCACCGTAATTGCCCTCACCGGAACCGCCGTAAGAGGAACGACCTTGGTTGCTGTTGCTTTGCGAGCCGTAACCACGTTGGGCATCACGTGAGCCGAAATCGCCTCCTTGTGAATTGTAGGTGCTATAACCGCCTTGCTCTTGTTGGTTACCACCGCGAGAGTTGTTATTTCCTTGCCAATCGCGGTTGTCGTTATCACGGTTAGAGCCGTAGCCCCCGCGAGAGCCCATTTCTGAACCATACGATGATCTGCCTTGGCTTTGGTTGCTGCCTTGGCCGCGTTGGTTACTGTAGTTTTGGTCAAAATCGGAGTTTCCGTCATAACCGCCGCCGCTAGAGTAGCCGCTGTTGCCAGATGATCCGCGACTTGAGCCATACTCTTCGCCGTAAGAACCGCCTTTAGAGCCCATGGAGCCATAAGAGTTGCGGCTTTGGTTGCTGTAGCCTTGGCTGTAACCACCGTCGCCGCTGTTATTGCCTTGATTGTCGTCGCGTTGGCTGTTGCTGCGGTTGCCGCGTTGGTTGTTTTCTTCGCCGTATCCGCCTTGGTTGCCGTAACCCATTTGGTTGCCGTAATAGCCAGAGCCGCCGTAGTTATCATACCCGCCTCGGTCAGCTTCGGAAGGTGATGAATTGCCGGTATAACCTCCTTGCGAGCTCATTTCTAGGGGATTGCTGCCCATAGAACCTCCGTAACCGCCCCGCGATCCTTGGCCTCTTTGATTGTCGTAATTAGAGTTATTGCTGTAGTTAGAGTTACCGCCCATGGAACCGGAGCCGCCGTAACCGCTTCCGCCGCCGTAGTTATTACGGTCTTGCCCGCTGTTGCGGTCGTTGTTGGTTTGGAAGCCACCGTAATTCTCGCGGCTTTGGTTGTAGTTAGATTCTGAGTTACCCATGGTAGAACCGCCGTAGTTGCCGCCCCCAGATGATCCGTAACCGCCTTGGTTTCTCTGATTGTCTTGGCCCCAGTTGTTGCCTTGTTGGTCATCGTCTTGATCAGAAGAACTGCGGTAACCGGTAGAGCTGCCGCCCATTGAGGCTGATGATCCTTCTGAAGAAGAGCCGCCCATCCGGTTATTTTGGTCAGATGAGGCTACTTTGGAAGCTGATGATTTGCTACCCGCCCCAGATTTTCCAGATTTAGAGGACGATGAACCTGATTTTGAAGAGGAAGATTTGGGGGTTGAACTAGATTTGCTGCTTCCTGATTTTTTAGACGATGAACTCTCCTTGTCAGAGGAAGAACTTTTCTTATCATCACCAGACATGCTTTCGCCTTTTAAGCTGCTATCTGAAGAACCCATCATGCCGGAGCCGGAAGAGCCGCTGCCCATGCTGGTAGTAGGTCCGGAAATGCCCGCTGCGCTCACACCAGTTAGAGGCGCGTCTGAGGTAGAACTTTTACCGGGGCTGTCCGATGGTTTATTTGAATTGGAAGTTTGATCACTAGATCCCCCTGAAGATGCAGGGTTGTTTTTCTGTTGCTCATTTTCATTTTCTTTCATAATGCTGTCTCCTTAATAAATGGTTTAAGAATGATTAGAATGATTAGTTGGTACGCTAAACATTGCCACAGATGGAGAGAAAGTGATAACTAACACCATGGCAAGTGCTTATTCTATACGAGTGGTTTTGAGCATGGTTAAGATGCCCATTGGGAAATTTGTAAAAGCCCTGAGTGCCGCCGTTTTATAAAGCGGTTAACCTACTACTATGTTGCTAGGCCGGAAAAGAGAAACCCAGAGAAAAAGTATGCGGCACTAGCCTTTCAAAAAATAGAAAACGCTTACGACTATAAGCAGTAAATCCCGTCGTTGCTCCATGAGGAGAAAGACGGGATTACCGTAGATGAAATGGATGGGAAGTTTAAGAAAGGTTGGCTGCGTTTTTTTCCTTAAGCTTAAGATTTGCTAACTCCTCGGCGTCTGTCAGTTCTTCTTCATCGGGCACCGGAATATCATGTTCTTGGGCATCCTGAGGTTCAAAACTGAGACGGATGAAAATGGGGAAGTGATCTGACCCGAAAAAACGCAGGCATTTCATCCGGATGAGCCGGAAGGCTGGGTCGTAGAAAACGTGGTCTAGTGAATAGCGGAAAAGAGGCACATACGCATTGTAGGTATTATAAAAACCCCGACCAATGCGCGGGTCTAGCAAGCCGCTTATTTTCCGGAAAAGGTCGGTGGTATAAGACCAGGCCACGTCGTTCAAATCGCCGGCTACCACGCTGGGCAGAGGAGAATCTTTGGCCATTTTGGCTACGGTCAGTAATTCAGCCTCGCGCAGGTCCGTGTCATGGTGTAAATGTGGGGGTTGCGGGTGCACGGTAAACAAATCAAACTGTTTGCCGGTGGGCAATTCTACCACCGTGTAGAAAGACGGAATGCCTTCTTCTACCAAATACCGGATGTCAACGTTGCTGAGCTTAAACTTACTGTAAAGGATCATGCCGTACGTGTTTTCCAAAGGCTTTTTGATGGAATACGGATAGCGCTCATCTAGTTCGCTGATTTCATCGGCCCACTTTTGGTTGGGCTCATTGATTAAGAGCAAATCTGGGTCGTTTTCCTTTACTACTTTCAGAAATTTATCATACTTCTTATTTGACATCCTCACGTTGGATATCATAAATCCGAAAGTATTTTTTGGGGCTTTTAGCTTAGACCGCAAGGCCTGCGCCGGTACCAGCGGCGTAAACTTGTACACGTGCACCAGTTGGTTGATGACGGCCAAAACCATAAAGCCTAGAAATATTTTCTGCGTAAATTCATCATAGCCGTAAAACCAGCCGTACGCCGCGGCAATGAGAATGAGGAGCACCATGATCTGTACTCGCGGAAAATCTAGGGCCCTGATCCACCACTGGGTGCTTTTGATGAGGGTAATTAAAGAAGATAAAATGGCGATGATACCAAGTATCTCAAGTATGGTTTGCATATAATTAATACCGTTTCGGTTGGTTCACATACTATAAAGTGCGGGCAAAAGTTGCCGAAGCCCAGAGAGCCCAGGTTTAAAACCCAGCAAGCCGTTTTAGGTCCGATTTTCGAAAACCAGGCCTAAAACGACTTTTCTCTTTTCGTTTATGTTTTAACAAGCTTTAGAGCATGTTTAAATTTGTCTTTTGCGCTACAAACAGGCATCAAAAGAACCTGCCTTCGCCTTTTTCTCGCACCATAGCGCTGCTATGTTGCGGTAATGGCACACCCCGAATGCTTTCGGGGAAACGCTTCGTCAGAACCTTTCGCTTCCTGTTTTCGCCGGTAAAATCAAAACTTAAACAAGCTCTAAAGCTTATTTCACTGCTACTTGCTCTACCCGCACGCCAATAGACATAATGCCCGGCAAAGGATCTTGGCGCATGTACTGTTTTATTTTTAGCTGGTAGGTGCCGGGTCGCGCAAACGTAATGTCTTTTAATGCTTCAAACCGATGGTCAAAAATATCACCCGCTCCGCTGCCTTTCGGCTTGCCGGTTTTGGGGTCCATGAGCAACACCTCGTGCAACGCTGAACTGATTTGATTTCCGTCTGGCCCCACAAGATAATGGCGCAAATACAGGTTATAAAACGGATATTGAATGGCGTTCCGCACGTTAAAGAAAACGTTATACCGTTGAGTGGTATCGGTAATCTCAAAAGTGAACGTTGGCGCCAAATCAACGGCCCATTGGCTTTCCGGCAAATCTTGGTTTTCCTCAAATACCCGATTGCTATCGCAACTGGAGAATACCGCCATCAGCAAAAAAAGTCCTGCAAGAGCTGAGGTCTTAAGTTTCATCATGAGGCGTCTCCGTTAGTAGGGGCAGAAGTATTGGGCGGACCACCTGGTTTCTTACTCCGGTGGTTTCGGTTGCGGCTACTTCTGGGGCGTTGCTCCCTGTCTTTCGGGTGGCGGGCTGCGCCTTCCGGCGATGAAGACCCGGTAGGAGTAGCGGAGTTTTGAGCCGGTCTGGTTCGTTCCTGCGAAGGCCGCGGTCCGTTGCTGGGGCCTCTTTCGGTGCGGGCTGGTCGGTTTTCGCGCGGCGTTCTTCCCTGTTCGCTACGCTCAGGCCGGCTCCGGCTTTCTGCCCGACCAGAAGGCCTGTCTCTGCGCGCTTCTGGCGTTGCTATTACGGTTTCTGAACCGGTTGACGTACCAGGAGGTCTCTTTTTCTTGCTCCGTTTTTTCTTGTTTTTGTTGAATTGCTCGTCCAAGCGGTCCAAGTTTCCTTCCAAGGTTTCCACAAAGTCCACCACCACGGGTTGCTGCTGCTTTACTTCCTCGGCCAGGTTCTCGGGCATATCGCCGGCGGCGTTCATTTTTATTACTTCGTGCACCCGCTCAACGCTAACCGGAAACCAGTTGTTGTCGCCGCGGTACCCGAACCACATAATGCGCCGGAAAATATCGGTTTTCTGTAAAAAGGCATCACCGGCTTTGGTTTGCAGTGGTCGGTTCAAGTTAGGGATGTCTTTGAGGGCATCCATGTAGGTTTCTAACTCATAATTGAGGCAGCACTTGAGTCGCCCGCACTGACCAGAAAGCTTGCTGGGATTCAACGATAGGTTTTGATAGCGTGCCGCTGTAGTGGAAACGCTTCTAAAATCTGTAAGCCAAGTTGAGCAGCAAAGTTCGCGACCGCAGGATCCGATACCGCCCAAACGCCCGGCTTCGTGCCGAAGGCTAATCTGGCGCATCTCAATCCGGATTTTGAATTCTTCGGCCAACTTTTTAATCAGTTCCCGGAAATCCACGCGGTCTTCGGCGGAATAGAAAAAGGTGGCTTTGGTTTTATCGGCTTGGTATTCTACGTCAGAGAGTTTCATGCGCAGTTTTAGTTCCTGCACAATGGCGCGCGCGCGATACATGGTGGTGGGTTCTTGCTGGCGGGCCTGGTCAAACTTCTCCATGTCTTTTTCAGTGGCCACGCGGTAGATGCTCCGGATTTCCTCGTTGTTCTGAACCTTCTTTTTGTTCATCTGCAACCGCACTAACTCCCCTTTAAGAGACACGTGCCCGATGTGGTGCCCGTTGGGCACGTCAACCACCACGGCATCACCGGTAATAAGTGGTAATCGGTTTATGTTCCGGAAGAACTCCTTGCGCCCGCCCTTAAAGCGGATCTCTGCTATATCAAACTCTTTAAAAGACACGGGTATTTCCATGTCTGAGAGCCAATCAAATACATTTAATCGGTTACAGCCTCCTGTGCTGCAACCGCCGTTGCTTTTGCAACCCGCAACTACCTCGGTGCCATCGGCACTGGTTGTTTTGGAGCCGCATCCGCCACTAGAACATGAACTACATCCCACAGGCTTAGTTGTTTATATAAATAATTCTTGTTTTCAAAAAAAAATTAGGGTCGATGCGAAACCACCTTGGGTCTTTTAGGCCGGGCGAAAACTAAATAGTATCGCTGCAATTTTACCCCAAACATGAAGCTCTTTTTGCTTTTGCTTCACAGCTTTTGGCCTCTTATCAATACCCCTAATTAACAAATATAATAACTTAATCTGAATTGAGCGGCACGGTTGGGCACGTAATCAACCGCACGTTTTAGGCCTGTTTTTCCAAAAACAGGCCTAAAACGCCTGAATGCCCCTCCTGAGTTATACCATCGACTTGCCACATTTTATTATTTAAAATTTGAAAGACAGCCCGAGAAGAAAAGTTCTAGTTCTTCTGAAAGCCTTAAAAGAAAACGCCTGCCACGCTTTTTTTATCCCTTAGCCATCGTCTTTGGCCCATCATTACGCAGGTTTACGTACACGAAAACTGTATAAATATGTAGACCGATGGCACTATCACGTTTTTCAAACATTGGGCAAACCCCCAAAATTATCTGGTCAATCCGTAAGCCTTCCGGACCGAAGAGATGGCAGAAATTAGTAAATTTGCCTGTCATTATAGAATTGCGGAATGGTCCATCAATAAAGGTGCTTTTCATCTGGCCACAACGTGCCACTTCTTTATGGGAGTAAAATTTAAAATCCATGCCGGAATTAACTTCTGCTGCGCCTCCAACTCCTGCTCCTGAGCCTAAACCTGGCTTTACGTGGCGTAAAGCGGTCTTTGTTTTAACGGCCATTTTCTGCCTCACTCCGCTGGTATCTGCTCCCTTGGCTTTGTTTTTGGGTTTGGTCATGGCGCAATTGGTTGGGCACCCTTATTTGCACCTTAACCATCGGGCAACGCAAATTTTACTACAAGTGTCGGTGGTGGGCTTGGGGTTCGGGATAAGCCTAGACAGCGCGTGGCAAGCCGGAAAAGAAGGAGTGGTCTTTTCAGTGGTTTCAATTATAAGCACCTTAGTGTTGGGACTTTTACTAGGGAAATGGCTGCGGATGGATAAAAAAACTTCTCACCTTATTTCTGCGGGAACAGCCATTTGCGGGGGGAGCGCCATTGCGGCCATCGCGCCCGTTATTAAGGCAGAAGAAAAGCAGATTTCCGTAGCGCTGGGCACTGTGTTTATTCTCAATTCTGTCGCCCTTTTTGTGTTCCCGATGGTGGGCCGGGCGCTGCACTTGTCTCAGCATCAGTTTGGGGTTTGGGCCGCCATTGCCATTCATGACACCAGCTCGGTAGTAGGAGCGGCCAGCAAATACGGGGCTCAGGCCCTGCAAATTGCGACTACCGTAAAATTAGCCCGCGCCCTCTGGATTGTGCCCGTAGCTTTCGTGTCTTCGTTCGCGTTCAAAAGCCACGGCGGCAAAGTGAAAGTGCCGTACTTTATTGGCTTGTTTGTGCTCGCGATGGTGGTGAATTCCTATGTGCCGCTCGTGCAACGCATCAGTCCTTATCTAACGGATATGGCCAAAGCGGGACTCACGCTCACCTTGTTTCTGATTGGCAGCGGGCTAAACCGCGACGTACTTCGTTCTGTAGGCGTGCGGCCCCTGATACAAGGAATTGTGCTGTGGATAGTGGTTTCTACCGCTGCTTTGTGGGCGGTCCTGGAGTTGCTGTAACTGCAAAATCAACGACTAACAACTTTAAGAAAATTCGTTTTCTGTTTTAGGCCTGTTTTTTCAAAAACAGGCCTAAAACACCTCTTAACACATCGGCCCCGCCAAAATAATTTTGGCGGGGCCGATGTATTTAATCAAATAAAAGAAATTAGCTACGGTCGCGGTCTTTCTTGCCGTACGACCAAACCACTACTGCGGCTAGCAAGAAGGTTACTATAGCAGCTTTCTTGGCAAGACCTTTTTTGTCATGCTTCAAATCTGAGTTCATGCCTTTTTCGGCCAAGATATTCGGGAATTTACCGCCTTTCAGGTCTTCTATAATCCCTTCTACCACGTTAATGCGGTCTGCCAGCATTAAAGGCAACCAATGACTGTACTGGTTTTCGCTGTGTTTAAAGGCCATCCGCCTAATCATACCGCTTAGGCCCGATGGTGGGACTGACGTACCAAAAACAGACGTAAGGTTGGGCCGTTCTACGGACTGTAAAATTTCTACCGTTTCTGGCTGTTGGGTGGGGCGGTCCCAGTCGTTAATCCCTTCATGATGGTTGTTAGACCGTTTTCGCATGGGGTACGTGGGGTCGTTCTTGGGGTCAGCGTCAATGCCCCAGCCTTTTATATGAGAATAGTTATTTGCTAAGTTTTCCATGAGTTTCTTGGTTTACATTCTGGCGGATGGTGGAATAAGCACGGTCTTGATGCAGTTGTCCTGTTTTTCAGCGAACATGCGGTAAGCATCAGACACTTCTTCTAACGGAATGCGGTGCGTAATGAGGCCTTTGGGGTTGATGATGCCGTTCTGCACGTGTTCTATCATGCGGGGCAGCAGACGTTTTACCGAGGCTTGGTTGGCTCTAATGGTAAGGCCCTTGTTAACTACGTTACCAATGGGCACCAGATTATCTGTGGGGCCATAAATGCCTACAACGGAAACCACGCCGCCTTTTTTCACGGAGTTAATGGCCCAATGTAAAGCGGTGGCAGAACCAGCCTGCAGAAACAGTTTTCTACCGGTAATGGTTTGCAGGGCATTGCCAGAAGCTTCCGCGCCAACGGCGTCAATGCAAACATCAGCACCCATCCAGTCGGTTTTTTTCTTTAAAAACAGAACCACATCGCCATCCATTTCTTTAAAGTTGTAAGCCTCGCACTGCGAATAGTTCATGGCAAACTCCAACCGATAATCAACTTCATCGACAATAATTACGCGGCCTGCGCCAAATAACCAAGCGCAACGGGCCGCCATAATGCCAATAGGACCGGCGCCAAAAACCACCACCGTATCGCCGGGCTGGATACCCGCCATTTCAGCGGCTTGGTAGCCGGTGGGCACTACATCGGTCAGAAGAACGGCATCATCTGGGTCCATTCCCTCGGGGATGATGGTGGGGCCCACGTTGGCATAGGGAACGCGGGCGTACTCGGCTTGGCCGCCATTGTAGCCGCCAGCAGTATGAGAATAGCCAAAAATACCTCCTACGGCGGTGGCTTCCGGGTTAGATTCATGGCAGTTGCCGTAAAGTTCTTGCTTACAGAAAACACACTCGCCGCAGGCAATGTTAAAAGGCACCAAAACATGGTCGCCCACTTTTACCTTGGTTACTTCTGAGCCAATCTCCTCAACCACGCCGGTAAACTCGTGGCCAAAGGTGGATCCTACGCGGGTATCTGGCACTGAACCGTTGTACAAATGCAAGTCTGATCCGCAAATGCAGGACCGGGTTACCCGAACAATAGCATCTTGCGGATGCTCAATTTTGGGCATGGGTTTATGATCTAGACGGACCCGCAGCGGGCCCCGATAATTCATTGCTAACATAAGTTTTGTCCTTTGGTTAGGTGTTAAAAAATTCTGTTTGCTGGGAACTGGACGGTGCAAAAAGCATTTCCAAACCATCTTCTGTAAAGAAAACAGTATTTAAATAGTACTTAACCAGAACGTTAAAGTTGCAGAAAAGGCGAACTGAATTTATAAATTCCGGAGGATGGGGTATTTAAAGAGCTTCTTTTTAGGCGATGGGAGGCGTAAAAAGCTGCTTCAGTTAAACTTTGCCGTTGAAAAGCTTAGTAGCGCTTTTTCTAAAGTAATGCATAAGAATTTTTCTTGCTGAATCGCATCATCAATCCAAACTACAATTCAGTCCAAAGGGCAAAGCTGTTTTCGGCCTGTTTTTCCAAAAACAAGCCTAAAACAGCTTTATTTCCCCAGCCATTCTTTAAACGCGTGGGCGCGTTCACTGCTGATAATGATGTCTTTATCCGTAACGGGTTTCACATAAACTTTTAATCTGCCTTTGAGATAAGGGTGAATTTCATCAATGGAATGAATGTGGGCAATGAATTGACGGTTGAGGCGGCTGAACTGCTCGGGGTCTAAAAGTTCTTGAAGCGTATCTAAGGTATAATCTGTAATAAAACGCTGGCTGGCGTTGGTTATCAGGAAAACGATCTTATCCTCGGCGTAGAAATAGGCAATTTCTTGGGTAGAAACAGAACGTATTTTTTGGCCGCTTTTCACCAAAAAACGGTTTTTATAGTGGGGCATTGGTGCGGTTTTCTGCCGATTGAGCAAAGCAATAATCTGGGCCATGTCCGGCGCCGGAGCTTGCTGCTGGCGCAGGCGTTTAAATTTCTCCATCGCCGCGGCTAAATCCTCGTGGCTAATGGGTTTTAGCAGGTAATCAATGCTGTTAACCTTAAACGCCTTAACGGCATATTCATCGTAAGCAGTAGTAAAAATAACGGGGCAGGGCACAGTTACCTTCTGGAAAATCTCAAAACTGTTGCCGTCAGATAAATGAATATCCAGAAAAGCTAAGTCAGGAGCGGGGTTCGCCTCAAACCATTTTACCGCGTTCCGGATGGAATCTATGGTGCCAATAATCTTAATGCTGGGGTCGTAGCGCAGCAGTTGGGCCTCTAGTTTTTCAGACGCCAAGTATTCATCTTCAATCAGGAGGACGTTCATGCGCTAGCTTTGGTTAGCAAGGGTAATTTAGCCACGAAATCTAGCGCCGTAACTTCTACGCCCACTTTTTTATCGGTGATAAACTTGTAGCGGTTAATAATATTTTTGAGACCAACGCCGGTAGATTCCTCACGGCTCTCGCGCAGTTGCAGGTTATTTTTAATGAAAATGTATTCGCCTTCCACAAAAACGTTGATGAAAAGTGGTTCATCTCTGCTTACAATGTTGTGTTTGATAGCGTTTTCCATGAGCAATTGCATGGTTAGCGGGGCCACTTGGTGGTTGAGTAAATGGGCGGGAACTTGGATGTCTACCCGCAGGTTTTCCCGAAATCGGATTTTAAGCAGAAACAAATAGGAGTCAATAAAATTCAGTTCCGTGCTCAGGCTTACCAGTTCCTTGTCTTTGTTTTCCAGCACGTATCGGTACACTTTGGCCAGCTGCTCTACAAACTTAGCCGCTAAATCTTGGTCTTTGTAAATTAGCGATGACAGAGCGTTGAGGCTGTTAAAAAGAAAATGCGGATTTACCTGCTGCTTCAAAGACTCAAACTGTACTTTAATGGTTTCCTTTTTTAGCTTTTCTGATTGCACCAGGTACCGGTGCCATTGGTTGTAAAAATATATGCCCGACCGGATGAAATGGACAAACAGCAAAATTATACTACCGAAAACAAAGACCTCCTTTACATTACCCATCGGGCTGACTACTCCCAGATTTGAAGAAATTTTGCCCATAAACAGCCTGGGAATAATCTCAAACAGCACCATTACCAGCAGAATAAAGCACTGCACGGCAATCCATTCATACACAAACCGCGTCAGGCCGAAAGCCCGCCAATCATACTTCTTGCTTAATCTTTTGGCAATGCGCCGCGTGCCTTCCAGAATAGCGTTCACCATCAGCACATTGTAGCCAAGCCGGAACAAGTCTTCGGGCTCAAATTCATGCAAGCCGGTGTGGTTGATGAAAAAGAACGTCCAGAACATAAGAAACGCAATGCCGGTGTTAGCGGCATACCGGAGTAGTTTTTTATGCTTGAAATGGAAAGGTCTTTTCATACAAATTGGCTGCCGGGAGACGGCCAGAAAAATAATTAGAATTAGCAGCGATGGCTGGTGAGCAAAAACTTTAGGAGAGAAAGTAAAGTTGTTAAAACCGGCCTAATTTAAACACCAAAGCCACCGCGGGCGCGCTCAAGTCTCGGTCTGTAGATTTGGGTAGGTCAACGCCATAGGCAAAGCGGTAGCTTACGTTTAAGCCTAAGCGCATAAAGCTGGTCAGGTTCAGTTCGGCTTGCAGGCCCGGTTCCAACACAAAAAAGGTATCGGTTTCGTAGATTTCGTAGCTGAACGCCCCGGAACTGGTGTTGCCAGTGGCGCTGTTGGTGTACGCTGCGCCCCCCGCGCCAATTGTAACCGGAAAACTTAAATGCACCAGAGCGGTCGGGTTGGGCGTATATTCCAGCAGCAGGCCCGCGTACCCTACTTGCAGCATCGCGTTGTTGTTCTGCGCTATCTCCCCAATGTTGTTGTTAGAAATTAATCCGTAGCCAGCAACACCCAGCCCAATTTTCTTGTTAACCACCCAAGCCGCTTTGCCGCCCAACATCAAACCAGAGTGCTCTTGCCAACGGCTCAACAGTAGGGAAGGGGCAACGTAAAAACTATGGCGG
>JBBSSO010000005.1:0-18801 GCA_038241905.1 Cytophagales bacterium
ATCCAGCTTCGAGGAACTAACCCCAGAGCAGGTTCTCTATATACAGGAGGAACTCAACAACAGGCCAAGAAAAAGATTCAACTATAATTCACCTAATCAAATGTTCCATCAGAAAGTTGCATTTGTCACTTGAATCCTGCTAATCTTTCCTTTCTTGTATTCATTTCAGGAACAATGCCAAAAACAGGAAGTCTGTATGATAGATTTGTCTTGTGCATTTCAGTTTTTTGAGCTTTTAGCAGGTTCAAGTTTAAAATAGAATTGACCGCTGTTTCTTTTTCATTTACTGTTTAAACTATGTGATTTTATATACTGGTTTGCTAGCATTTTCCAAAAGTTGGTCCAACTTGCCTCCCTTGCTTACATGACCCACTGTGATAGTATTTGCTAGATGAAGCATTAATTGGTTTCTGATAGTGGCTGTTCTCTCAGTTACTCTTTTTACTGTTGAATCGAAGGGAGTAATGATAAGCAGATTCCCTTTAGCTAATCGTTCTTCGAATTCAGGCTCTATCTTCTTCTTTAATCCTCTTGCCAATACCACTATGATTGGCTGGATACCTTTTAGTAAATAATGTAATACGTCTTTTTCTATTTGGCTATGAAAGCCACTTATGACGCAGATTTCTTCTTCTCTTTGTTTAATGGCCCAGTCGTAGCTTTTTAGTACTGCTGATGCAGACACTTTACGACTACATAAGAAAGCTTTTTTAGGAAGCTCCAACAAGCCTTGGTTTCCTATCTGGTCTTTTACTTCCATTCCAAACGCAGTAGCATCATTTTGTATAGCATCTTTCATTTATTAAGGTTAGCTGTACTATCTAGCTGTTAGTGCCTAATGTTTCAACTTGAGATTTATAAGATAGTTTCATGTCTATATTCAGCAGACAGGCTAATATCTACTCCCAACATAGACATGATGTCTATGTTCATGTCTATGTTCGTTGATTAAGTAGCTTTTAATAGAGGCAACATAGACACTATATCTATGTTCATGTCTATGTTAGCTTGTATCTTAGTTTAGGTGACTTAGCAAGTTCATTATTAGTAGTGATAACATCTAGTTCAAGCATTCTTTTTAAATGCCTACTAGCAGTTCTAGATGCAATACCAAGTTGCTCTGCATATTCCTTCGCTGAAACTTCTTTTTGGCTCTTTATCCATTCATACCCTAAAAGTTCTTCAGAAGTAAGTTCTTCAACTCCTTTTATTCTAGTCACTTTTTGAACAGATTCTATATCCCTTGGAAAAGTAAGGGTAAGGAATGGTTCTTTATAAGTGTATTCAGGTAGTGGTAAACCATACTTCTCATATAAAGAAAGAAGTGCGGCCATACCTAAACCAGTTTCCTCTACATAGCCCATTAAATTAAAGACATAGGTAAGGATGGGGTTCCTGCTGATAGAGGGTGCTCTAAAGGTGTTAAGCTGTTCTAGTGAAATAGAGGCAGGCGGGGCACCTGGGCTTTTAATGACAATGCTATCATTATCTACTTTAATAGAGCTTTTTGCTCCCTCAATAGTGTAATCTCTGTGTACAAGCGCGTTGATAACAGCTTCGCGTAAAACTTCTATAGGAAAGGTAGGAACATCTTTTCTCTGGAAGGATTCTGTATTCTTCTTTTGACCTATAGCGGTCTTTAGCCATTCTTCTACCTTTTCAGGGATAAGAACCAAGGCTTGCTCAAAGCTCTCAGGTTTTAGTTCATAACCTTGTACTTGTGCGGTACACTTAAGGGCAGCTTGTTTAAACCAAAGTCTGGGGTTCTTCCCGAAGAGTAAGATGCCCACCCCATTAGGTTTGTAGGTATTAGTTTCCTTGTCTAGGGCAAGTACGCCTAAATGCCGCAAGTACGTTTGAAACGCTGGTTGGCCAATCTTAAAATCTAGTTTGGCTTGTTGAATAAACTTCTGCAGCGCCTCCGTAGAAAATTCTTCAATAGAAATAGCAGTGATAGGTTGTTCAAGTTCTGTGGTGAATTCATCAACTTCTTCGGCTTTGCGTTTGCGTTCTAGTGCCTGGGCTAAGAAATCTGCGTTTTCTTTCTCTATAATTTCCTGCAAGTCTCGGTCAAACATAATAACCCTTGCTCCATGCCTTTCTAAATGAGTAATACCTTTGGTTGATACCGTTGGGTCTGGGTCTACTATGCCCACGTACACGGTTTTGATTCTGGCATTGGTAGTTCTGCGGCAGCAAGGCACTTTGGGCGCATTGCGTTCAACGCATGGTTCAAGGGTGGTAAACAGAACACACTCTTCTAACTTCTCATGCCCTAGCTTGCGCTCTAACAAGGAGTACTCAGCGTGGTCACCGTCTCTTAACTCGCCTCTATGAGCCTGTATGACCTTGCCGTCTGGAAAGACTAAAACAGCGCCTACTTTGGGCGGAACTTTCCCATCTGGACGCGGCTCATTTTTGCTTTTATTCATTTCAGCAATAGCCAGTTCCATGTAGGGGCGGGCATTGAAAGCTTTTGCGGATTTTGGTTTAGACATATAAGTGATATTTTAACTAAAGCATCCTTCTATTGCAGTACTTAAATGAAATTTGATTGTGATTAGAAGAGGCTTAACATACGACCAGTAAAGATTTAAGAAGAAGACTTTTTGTAATAATCAATGCTTTAAAAACTGTGAAGCTATTTAGAGTTTTAAAAATGAATGTAGAATTAATGATTTGCTGACTCATGTATTTCCTATATTTCTGTTTTCGGCTAGATTTCTAAAAATGAGGCCGAAAACAGAGAGAAAGGCTCGGAATAAATCCTTGAAAAAACTCTAAACAACATCTGAGTATAAAATCACTAAGTCCTACCCTGCAATTCCACTAATGAAAGTCTCAACAAATGCTAGTATTTTTCCAGTAATTCTTTCAGCTACGGTAGCCCTCTCCCGCAAGCTTGGTCGCTTGTTTAGCATTCCAATAACTTCATCTCGTAATGGTTTCTTTTCTGTAAAGAGATATTTTCCTATAGCATCTTGAAGTTTCTCAGCCTCAATACTTTCTTCTTCGCTAATCTTTAATAGAGCTTGTTTCCTTTCTACATCCCAATAAGATTCAAATGCTTCGGGAACATCATCCGAGTCTGGAACTTGCGGTAAATTTTCATTGATAAACTTCTCTATCAGTTCGCGCTTGCTCCGCAACTGCGCATCACCAGAAATAATTTCAGATATAGCTTTTTTCTGTTTTTCTTGTTCTTCTAAAGTGGCGTCTTTTAGTTTTGCCAAGAGTTTTAAGATATAGGAGACATTAATTTCATCTCTATGAATTAATTCCAGCTCAAAGTCTATATCATCTAGAATAGAAATTTTTTCTTTCTGAGTGTGACCCTTTGCCTTATCATATAAGTCAAGATACTTGCTCTTATAGTCTTCAAAGGTTTGCTCACTCATGGAGAGATCTTCAAATTTGAATTCAGTAAAAGTTGATAGCACGTTCTTGAGCCGAAGGATTTCTCGGAAAGCTTTAATAAACTCCAGCTCTTCATCTTCACTAGGCAAGTTGTTTACACTGTTTACAGTTGGAGCAACATGAAGTAAAGAAATAAATGCCTGATTAAAAGCAGTTACATACTGTTCATAAGGTTGAATGATGATCTCGTCTTTAGCATTGATATTAGAGAAAAGGCTAATAGCTTGATCAGTGGCTACTTTTAAGTTTCTGAAGACAACAATATTACCTTGTGACTTTACTTCGTTTAGAATTCTGTTTGTGCGAGAGTAAGCTTGAATAAGCCCATGATATTGTAAATTCTTATCAACATAGAGTGTGTTTAAGTGTTTGCTGTCAAAGCCAGTTAAAAACATATTGACAACCACTAACAAATCAATTTGCTTGTGCTTTACTCGTTTGGAGATATCGTTATAATAGTTGTAGAATGATTTGCTGTCTTTGCTAGTGAAGTTTGTGCCAAACTGGGTGTTGTAATGTTTAATGAATTTTTCCAACTCATCTCTGGAATGTTGAGTTTTATATTCCAGTTGGGGTTCAGCAGCCATTGAAAATTCTTGATCCTCTGTGTAGCCAACCGCATCTTTATCTTCTTCATTGGCTTGGTAAGAAAAAATGGTAGCTATTTTAAAGTTATGCTGCCCTTCTTCTTTCTTCTTTAAGAGAAGATTGTAATATTCAATCAGGATTGGAACACTTGAAACGCAAAAAATAGCCGTAAATTCTTTGCTATGCGTTTTTCGGTTATGGTTGGTAATGATGTAATCTGTGATGTTGTTTAATCGCTGGGGAGCGTTCATCACTTCGGCCTCATCAATAGCTTCAACATCAATATCAAGAATGTGGTCTTTCTTCTTAAAGGTTTTAATGTATTCAACTGAAAACTTGAGTACATTTTCATCTCTTATGGCATCTGTGATCACATATTTGTGCAGCCTGTCACCAAACAGCATGCCCGTTGTTCGTTTGCCAAACTCATTTGTTCCAGCATTTTCTTCGAAGATAGGAGTGCCTGTAAACCCGAACATTTGGCAGTTTTCAAAAAATGACTTAATGGTTTCATGGGTTTTGCCAAATTGGCTACGATGGCATTCGTCAAAGATGAAGACAATGCGTTTGTCTTTCAGCCCAGCCATTTGGGTTAAATACCTTAACTTACTAATGGCGGTATTCAGCTTTTGGATGGTAGTAACAATAAGCTTGGTATCGCCTGCCAATTGCTTGACCAGTGCATTGGTGTCATTAGTGCCATCTATACTGCCTCTGCTAAAGCTATTAAATTCTTTAGTTGTCTGATAATCCAGGTCTTTTCTATCTACCACAAAAACAATTTTGTGAACCTGTGGCAGGTTGGTAAGGATTTGGGCGGTTTTGAATGAGGTAAGTGTTTTTCCTGAACCGGTAGTATGCCAGATATAGCCGTATTTTGTAGTTGTTTTTACTCTATCAATAATGGCTTCAGTGGCGTAAAACTGATAGGGCCGTAACACCATTAAAATCTTTTGAGATTCATTTAAGACTACATACTTGGTTATCATTTTGGAGATGTGGCAGGGCTCCAAAAAAGTATCTGAAAATTCTACTAATTGCGTTATTAAGGCATTTTCTTTATTTGCCCAGTAAAAGGTTTGCTTGAATGACCTTGCCTTTATAGGGCTGTTTGCGTAATACTTTGTATTGACCCCATTGCTGATGACAAAAATCTGAACGAATTGAAATAAGCCATGACCTGCCCCATAAGAATGCCGTTCATAGCGGTTAGTTTGGTTAAAAGCTTCTTTGAGTTCTAACCCTCTGCGTTTTATCTCAATTTGTACCAAAGGCAAACCATTAATGAGAATGGTGACATCATAGCGGTTCTTGTAGCTGCCTGCCATAGAAACTTGTTGCGTAACCTGGAACTCATTTTGGCACCAATGAATCTGATTAATGAGTTCAATAGTTTTAGTTTCGCCTTTCTCATTGGTGTAAGGCACCCGGTCTCTTAATATCTTTGCCCGCTCAAATATATTTCCCTTGTTAATGTAATTAAGGATTTGTTTAAAGTCATGGTCGCTGAGAGCTGCCTTGTTGTGCTTTTCTAATTGCGTTTTAAGGTTGGCTAACAAACCTTTTTCATCTATGACAACAGCCTTCTTGTAGCCCAGCTTCTCTAATTGCAGGACTAAATTGTTTTCTAATATTTGCTCTGGCTGACTTGTCATACTTTTTGTTCAGGCACTTTTAAGCCATTGGCAAATGACATTATTCTTTGGGTTAAATCACTAATCGTGTTGCCTCTAACTTTCAATGAAGGCTTTATATTCATTGTCTCAGCTACATCATCTCGCAATGGGGGTTTTTCAGTAAAGAGAAATTCATTGAGAAGTGCTTTAAATTTTTCATCATCAAGGTTTTCAGCTGCTGAAAACTCTCTAAGCTGTTTGTCTTTTTCTGCTGTCCAAAACTTATTTTCAACAAAAGTGCTTACTAAAGTTTCTGTAGCTTGTTTCTCAATTTCTACAGTTGGTTCTATTCGCTGAGCTAATCCCACTCCGATTACAGCGGTTTCTGCGGGTATCGGTTCAGTCGTAATTGCAGTATCGGTGCTAAATATTTGAGGTTTTTCAAGTTCAGTTTCAAAAAGATCAACATATTCAGTAAAGTAGAACTCTTCGTACTTTTCATAGGCATTGATAAAAAGTAACTTACTGAAATCAATCTTTACAGAAAGCACATTATGCGTTTCATCTAACCATTTATTAAAGTCCACCAAGTCTTCATAAATTAGCTTATCTAGGTCTTTTAGCTTTGCTAAATACTGGAAGGCAATTTCTTCTATCATAAAGGAGCCAATGCCATCTGTGATAGAATTAATGGATTTGGCTAATTTGATACTGCTTTCCTGATCTTTCGGATAACTCCTTCCATGAGAAATATCTCCTCTTTCGTTTCGTAAGGCTGATACTTTTGCGATGGTTTCTACAGCTTGTTCTTTTACCTTTCGTTTTGCATTATCTTTGATTTTTTTTGCTACTGAAATATCAATAAGCATATTAGCAAGTGATTCATGAATCTGGGATTCAACATAATTAGAATACACTTCATCAAAGGCCATACCCGTCAGAACTTTCAAATCGTTCTTGCACTTAGTGCGAATAGATTTACTAGAAATGTAGTTTTCACTTAGAAGAGATAATGCTTTTAAGCAAAGCCCTTCGATCAAAGACTTGCAAGTTTCAATAGCAATGTCAGGATTAATGTTGACATTTTTTTCGACTTTATCTACTAAAGTCAAGTAGCCTTCAATGCCGGGTATTAAGCGTGTATGATTCGATATAGCTTGCTTTATTAATTCCATATTAAACAAACATCCTCTGTAAAAGCCCCTGTTTAAATTGCCGTAAATGCTCCACCTGTTGCCTAATATTTTCAATGGCTTCATCAAGGGAAGAGAGGAATAAGGCTATTTTTTGTTGTTCGGCCTTTGTGGGAAACTGTATTATAAGGTCTCCAAGTCTTGTCGTTGAAATGCTGAGCACTTTTGTGCCTTGAGCAATCTTCATTATCTCCAATCTTAAAGCACTGCTTTTCATTAAATGACCTGAAAAGCCAATTACTGGTTCAGTTGATCTCCGTCTTGCTAAAAGTGTATGAAGGCCAGCTAAAACCTTCTCTTGGTTCAGGTTAACTATTTCAATTGTTTTTCCTATATCTGCATAATCTTCTGATGCATCTGCAATAACTAAATCTCCTTCTTGAAGAAAATTATCATCTGGGATTCGGCTTAAGTCTACACCTGATTTTATGTACGGAACTAATTCATTAGTAATATCGAAATGAGATTTGAACTTAGTATGAATATCACCATAATGAATGTTTTTAACTGTTCCACTTTCGTAATTTAGTTTTTCTCTTGAAAGTGAGTTTGTTGTTTTGAAAGAATAAACATTACCTAACTTCTTCTCCTTCCAGTCTGGGAAGTGATTGCCATTTTCATCTTTAAAGCGTAATTCTTGAGAAAACAGCTTTTGCATCACACCTTTTTTGTACTCTTCTAATTGCGCCTTTTTTTGTTTGAGCAACTGAATACGCTTGTCCACTGCCTTGAGAAAGGAAGCAATTTTTTGCTGCTCGGGAAGAGATGGAACTATTAATTTAAATCGCAATAACTTATTTACGGATAAGCCCGGCTGGGCTGAAGATTCAGAGAGCTTGTTTAAATTGAAATATTCTAATCTCTGAGAGAGCCATTCAGTATCTGAAATATTATTTCCTTGACATGCAATCGCATGTTCTGAAATAAAAGCTTTTCCGTATGTTCTATTAATATTACCGCATAAAGCTCCTTGCCTTCCAATTAGAAAATAGTATCCATCATGAGTATATTGATTTGTGAAGCCCCTAAGTCCATTGCCTCCAAAAACCGGATACTCTCCAGCTTGTGATATTTCAGAAGAAGTTATGCCATTCCCACTTTTAAATTCAGAAAATAATTTTTCTAATCTTTTCTCTACCCAAACACCCTCAAACTCAGGAAAGCGTAACTCTGGTATTAATTTTTGTTCCTGCATATTAAAATGGCCGTGAAATATTTAATTCAGCGCAAAAACCAGCAATGGTTTCATTAATATTTTGCAAGTCACACTCAATTTCCTTAAGTCGAGTTGAGGTAACTTCCAGATCAATGGATTCATCTTCCTCAAAAGTATTCACATACCTAGGGATGTTCAGATTATAATCGTTCTCTGCAATCTCTGCCAGAGTGGCCACATAGCTATATTTGTCAATGGTTTCGCGGTTCCGGTAAGTGTTTACAATGCGCTCTACATCTTCATCTCGTAGGGTGTTTTGGTTGCCTTCTTTAATGTAATTGTTATCACCGCTGGCATCAATGAACACAACGTTGTCATCTGCTTCACGGCATTTTTTGAGTACCATAATGCAGGTAGGAATAGATGTGCCGTAGAAGATGTTGGCAGGTAAACCAATCACAGCATCTAATGCATTCATCTCTTTAATGATGTATTTGCGTATCTCGCCTTCGGCTGCTCCTCTAAATAAAACACCATGTGGAAAAACGCTTGCCATAATGCCATTGTCAGCCAACTGGTAAAGCATGTGATTTAGAAAAGCGTAATCGGCTTTTGTTTTTGGGGCCAAGCGTCCGTATTGGCTAAAGCGTTCATCTGTACTGTAGAGTGGGTTGGCATCTCCTTTCCAATGTGCAGAAAATGGCGGATTTGCTACAATTGCCTCAAAGCGCTTATCTAGGTGCTGCGGGTTCTCCAAAGTGTCCTCCTGCACAATATTGAACTCCCTGAAATGCACATCATGTAAAATCATGTTCATCCGGGCAAGGTTGTAAGTGGTGCGTCCTAATTCTTGCCCGTAAAACTCACTTACATCTGCTTCTTTAGCAACTCGTAATAACAAAGATCCCGATCCGCAAGTAGGATCATATACTGACTTGATTTTAGATTTGCCGGTAGTTACTATTTTGGCTAAAATTTTAGAAACTTGTTGCGGCGTGTAAAACTCACCAGCCGTTTTTCCCGCCCCTGCTGCAAATTTGGCAATCAGGTATTCATAGGCATCTCCCAATACATCAGAATCAATCTCACTTAGTTTGAAATCAATTTTGTCTAGGTTCACCAGAATCTTCACAATAATTTCGTTTCTGGCTCCTACTGTTCTGCCAATTTTAGTGGAGTTCAAATCTAGATCTTCAAACAGGGCATTGAAATCTTCTTCTGATTCAGTGCCCACGGTACTTTGCTCTATGTGGTTCAGCACCGCTTTTAAATCCTCAAGAATATAATTGCTTTCGCTTTCAGTATCAGAATTTCCTTTTGCAGCAAGTACTGAGAATAGTTCGGAGGGCTTTAAAAAGTATCCCAGCTTTAGCAAAGATTCTTCTTTAATAGCATCCAATGTTTCAGGGTCGGTTACATTTTTAAAGTCGGTAACTTCTTCTCCAATCAATAATTCGTTAGCATAGAGGTACTGCTTTTCCGAGAGGTATTTGTAAAAGATAAAGCCTAGGATGTAATCACGGTAATCGTCTGCACTGATTTTACCCCTTAAAAGGTTGGCAATCCCCCACAGTTGGCCTTCCAGTTTCTTCTTTTGGTCTTCTGACATTTTTTTGAATATTCCTTATACGTTGTCAAATTTACAGTTTCTAATTCTAGACTAAGCAGAAAGCCAGATTCTTTTACAGCAAAAAATTTGAATATTCTAGTAGCATTCTAATGTGCAACTTTAAACCTTAAGTATGAGGAGGTTTAGAAAATTACGTTCAAAAAAAGGAGCCCGGAAATTTCTATTTCCGGGCTCCTTTTACAAAATCAGGGCAAAAACAGGCTAAGGTTTTTATAATCCTTGGCAGGTTCTGGTTTCTATTCCAGCGATGTTACGCCGTTGCCATTTCCTTTAGTTCGCTAACTACTTTGCTCATCGTTACTTTGGCATCGCCGAAAAGCATGAGGCAGTTGGGGTAACCGAACAGCTCGTTTTCAATGCCGGCGTACCCAGCCGCCATGCCGCGTTTGCAGACAATAACGGTGCGGGCCTTGTCGGCGTTGAGCACGGGCATGCCGTAAATGGGACTACCCGGATTGGTGCGGGCGGCGGGGTTTACCACGTCGTTGGCGCCAATAATAAGGCAGATGTCCGTGTTGGCAAACTCGTCGTTGATGTGGTCCATCTCAATGAGCTTGTCATACGGAATGTTGGCCTCGGCCAGGAGCACGTTCATGTGCCCCGGCATGCGGCCCGCCACCGGGTGAATCGCGAATTTAACGCTGGTACCGCGCTTCTCCAGCATATCGGTGAGCTCCCTCACCACGTGCTGGGCCTGCGCCACCGCCATGCCGTAACCGGGCACAATAATTACGCTGCTAGCCGAGTCAAATAGCATGGCGCTTTCTTCTACGCCTACCTCTTTCACTACCATATCATCGGCTCCGCCGATGGTACCCGCCGTGCCTGTTTTCTGCCCGAAACCGCCCAGCAATACGTTCACCAGAGATCGGTTCATAGCCTTACACATAATCTGGGTAAGAATAATGCCCGATGCCCCCACCAAGGCGCCCGTAATAATTAGCACCTGGTTGTTGAGCACAAAACCCGTGGCGCAAGCGGCAATACCCGAGTACGAGTTCAGCAAGGAGATCACCACGGGCATATCGGCTCCGCCGATGGGAATAACTGTTAAAATGCCCAGCAGCAAAGCAAGGGCCAGTACCGCCATCATCCAAATTTCTACATTGGGTTGCAGCACTACCAAAGCACTAAAGGCCAGCGCACCGACAAACAGTAAAGCATTGAGCGCGTGCTGGCCGGTAAACGTAATGGCGCGGCCGTTAATGAGGCCTTTCAGTTTACCAAACGCCACCAAAGAACCAGTAAACGTAATGGCGCCAATAATAATACTAATCACCACGGTTACGCCCACCACCGTGCCCATGCTCACGCCTGCTTCATGGGCTAGTCGCCAATACTCAGAAGACGCGACCAGCACGCTAGACGCGCCCCCGAAACCGTTGAAAATAGCCACCATTTCGGGCATGTTGGTCATTTCTACGCGCTGCGCAGCAATCAAGCCCACAGCCGAGGCCAGCAGAATGGTCACGAATATTTCCGTAAAGCTCAACACTTGGTTGTTGAGCAGCGTGGCTACCACCGCCAGCAGCATCGCCACCGCCGATAACGTGTTTCCTTTGCGGGCAGTGGAAGTTTTACCCAGCATTTTAATGCCCATGATAAACAGCACCGAGGCTACCAGATAGGCAATTTTTATAAGTAAATCTTTGTCCATTTCTGTGCTATTTCTTCTTCTTAAACATTTTGAGCATCCGGTCCGTGACTACGTAACCACCCACCACGTTGAGCGTGGCCAGAAACAACGCCGCTAGACCCAGCCATTTGCTTACACTAGAATCCATCGGGCCAGCGGCCAAAATAGCCCCCACAATGGTAATGCCTGAAATAGCGTTTGAGCCCGACATAAGGGGCGTGTGCAGCGTGGGCGGCACTTTTGATATTAACTCAAACCCTACAAAACTGGCTAGCACCAGCACGTAGAGGAGTACTATTACTTCTTCTGCGTTCATTTTTTTATGTGTTGAAGTTTAATTATTTCCAGTAGGGACAGGGCTTGACCTGTCCAATCGTTCCCCATCGTTCCCAATCGTTCCCTATTTTTTAATCATTCCCCATAGTTCAAATCGCTCCCGAGGGAGAAGCCTTTTTGCTGCGTAGTATCTTGATTGCTGCTGGAGGCAAGGACAGGTCAAGCCCTGTCCGTACAATCTGGAATTCGTGAATCAGGACGAGTTGTTTTATCCTGCCTTAGCTAGAATATCTTTCGTGAACTGGTGCACCAGGGCGCCTTGGTGGGTAATGAGCGAGCCTTTGGTTACTTCTTCGTCCATCTCCCATTTAAAGCCGTCCTTGTCTGCTAAGTGCAACAGCAGCGTGCTGATGTTTTTGGCGTAAAGTTCGCTGGCGTTGGTAGAAACCAGGGCGGGTAAATTGGCTTCGCCGATGATGGTGACGCCGTGCTTTACCACCGTTTGGTTAAATTCTGAGAGGGGGCAGTTTCCGCCAGATTCCACGGCCATGTCTACAATTACGGAGCCCGGTTTCATGCTCTGCACCATTTGTTCCGTTACCAGCAGCGGCGCTTTCTTGCCAATAACCAAGGCGGTGGTAATAACAATATCTGCATCCGCGATGTGTTTGGAGATGAGCTCTTTCTGCTTCTGCAGGTATTCCGCTGATACCTCTTTTGCATAGCCGCCTTCGGTTTGCACGCCCTCGGCTTGTACTTCTAAAAACCGACCGCCCAAAGATTCTACTTGCTCCTTAGTTTCAGCGCGCACATCAGTAACTTCTACTACCGCGCCCAAGCGTTTAGCGGTGGCTACGGCTTGCAAACCAGCCACGCCGGCGCCAAAAATAAGGACTCGGGCCGGGGTAATGGTGCCAGCAGCCGTCATCATCAGCGGAAAAATTTTGCCCAAGGCATTCGCGCCTAAAAGCACGCTTTTGTAGCCGGCCAAGTTGGCTTGCGAACTCAAAGCGTCCATTTTCTGGGCCCGCGAAATACGCGGCACCGCATCCATCGCGAAGGCTGATATTTTTTTCTGCACCAGTGCGGCTACTACATCCGGAATGGTGTAGGCATACAGAAAGGAAATCACGGCGCTGCCATCGCGCAACAACGCCACTTCTTCTAAGGTGGGCGCGTTTACTTTCAAGAGCACATCGGCTTGGGCCAGCAGGGCAACGCGGTCCGGAAACAGGGTAGCGCCCGCTTGTTCGTAGGCGCTGTCATAAAAGCCGGTGGCTTCACCGGCGCCGCGTTCAATGCCGCAGCTAAAGCCAACCTTGGTTAATGCTTTCACCACATCTGGCGAAAGGGCTACCCGTCGCTCGGGCACTTTGGTTTCTTTAAGTACTGCTAATTTCAAGGATTCTTATGTTTAAGGTAAGCATTCGGCAGAATTAAGCTAAAATTGGCAAATAGTCAAGAAGAATGATAAATATTTCGTAAAACAAATGTTTGGCAGGAAGCCGGAGTTTCTTCTAAAAAGGCAAAAACGAAAGCAGATTAGCGAGGCAAATGAGAATCTAAAATTCCATCGGCTAAGCCAATTTAGGATTTTTTAACGTAATTCTTTCACTTGAGTAGATCTTTAAAATCGGTAGAAAGAGGTGTTGAGAAAAAGTAAAGCATATTCTTTAATTTTGCAACGGGCGTAAAGAAGGGCGCGACCCGGTTTCGGCCTACGGCCGATATTGGAGTAAGTTTCTGCTGAGCGTTGGCGGCTGTTTTAGGCCTGTTTTTCCAAAAACACGCCTAAAACAGGCTCGCTTTTCCGAAACCGTTTTGCCCAAAAAAAAAGTCCCTGTCCAGATAAAAAACTGGCGAGGGACTTTTTTGTAAATCTTATGCGAGCGAAGGATTAGGTACAATCTCCGTCTACCGTGCAAGAACCGCCGGAGTTTTCTGGCATCATAACGGGTTTGTCATCTTCCCACGCTTTCTCCAGCGCATCTTTAAAAACACTGCTGGGTTGGGCGCCAGAAACGGCGTATTTGCGGTTGAACACGTAAAACGGAACGCCGCGCACTCCCACTTGCTGGGCTTCGTAAATGTCTTGCTGTACGTCGCTTTCATACGCGTCAGACGCCAGCATTGCCCGGGCCTCTGCGCTGTCCAAACCTACTTCTTGGGCCAAGTTTACCAACACTTCTACATCGCCTAAATCTTGACCTTGGGTGTAGTAGGCGGCAAATAAACGCTCTTTCAGATCTTCTTGCAGGCCGTGCTTTTTAGCGAAATGGAGCAGCCGGTGCGCGTTTAAAGTATTGGTGACAACGGCCTTTTCAAAATCGAAGGTAAGGCCCACTTCTTGGGCGGCGCTGGCCATATAATCGTTCATCTTTTTGCCTTCGGCCTCAGAGACGCCTTTGCGCTGGGCTAAGTACGCGTGCACCGACATGCCGCCCGGCCCGGGTTTTACTTCGGCGTCTAGTTGAAAGCTTTTCCAGGTAATTTCTACCTGTTCTTTGCCCGCAAAATCTTCTAGCGCTTGCTCAAAACGGCGTTTGCCGATGTAGCAAAAAGGGCAAACCACATCAGACCATATTTCTACCTGCATATTTTCTAGTTTTAGGTTTCAAAATTAAGTTCTAAGCAAGGCCATCCACCGAAGGTACGCCTTGCTTTATTAGTTGACAACAAACTGGCCTCGGCAATTGTTCAGGAAGTTAAACGCTCATAGAATAACGGTAGAAATCAGCCTACCAAATCTTCTGGACAAAGTGCTGTGCGTCATTCCCAGAAAGTGAGGTTACTTTGAAAAGCTGTTTTAAGCTTGTTTTTTCAAAAACAGGCCTAAAACAGCTTTTCATGTAGTAGGTTTGTACTACTTGGTGCGGCCGTTTTGTAAAGTTGTTTTACCGTTTGCTTTGGGCCCTGTTTTGGATATTTTGTCTTGGAGCATATTTTTCTGAAAAAGCTCTAGAGCCGCCCGAAAATATCTTTTTTGTTTGATTTATCTGCTTCTTTATGAACTACGTTTTTACTTTTTTGCTGCTTCTTTCCGGCCTTTCTGGGTGGGCGCAAACAACCGTTACTGGCCGCGTGGTAGACGCCCGTACCCAGGCCCCGCTAGAGAATGTGCTCGTAATGGAACCGTCTTCGCAGAACCAAACCCTAACCAATGCCAACGGTTATTTTTCTTTGGTGCTGTCCGCCGCCGCAGATTCTTTGCTGGTGCAGCGCGCGTCGTCGCACCGCAGCAAGAAATTTGCATTGCCTTCCTCTGGCGCAGAGGCGCTGTATAAGTTAGAGCCGCTGGCTTTTGCCTTGCCCGAAGTAGTGGTGCGCGGCTATGAAACCGAGCGCCCGCTGCTGCAAACAGCCGGTGCTGTTGGGTTGTTAACCGCTAAAGAGTTGGAGCGCTTTCCGCAGACTTCTTTGGTGCCTGCTCTCAATACTTTACCGGGCGTCCGGATGGAAGAAAGGGCCACGGCCAGCTACCGCATTTCCATCCGGGGCAGTTCGCTGCGAGCGCCGTACGGGGTACGGAACGTGAAAATGTATTTGAACGGTGTTCCGCTGGTAGAAGCAAATGGCACTATGCCGCTGAACATGTTAGATGCCGCTACCATCGGCCGCATTGAAGTAATTAAAGGCCCGGCGGGCAGTGTGTATGGCGCGGGCACGGGCGGTACTATATTGCTAGAAACCGTCCGACCGCAAGAGAGTAGTTTTTCTGCGGGCGGCCTGGTAGGATCTTTCGGCTTGCGCCGAGGGTTTGCCGCGGCCAGCGTGGCGGGCGAGAAATCAAACTTGCTGCTGCGCTATGACCGCCAAACGCTAGACGGCTACCGCGAGCAAAGCGCCATGGACCGGAAAACGGTTCTGCTTTCCGGCCAGTTTTACCCGTCCCAGAAACAGACGTTTTCTTTCCATGCGCTGTATTCTGATTTGTTTTATGAACTGCCCGGCGCCCTTACTCAGTCGCAATTTGACCAGAATCCGCGGGCGGCCCGGCAGGTAAACAAAGACCAAAACGCACAATTGAGTGTAGAGGGGCTAAACCTGGGCCTGGCGCACCAATACCAATTCAACGACCGCTGGACCAACAACACCGCTTTGTTTGGCGTGTTTAGTTTTCTGAATCACCCCTTCGTGACGGATTATGAGCGTAACCTGAACCAGAGCTTTGGCGCCCGCACCCGTACCGCTTACCGCACTTCGCTGGGTAGTTTGCCTGCCCGTTTTAGCCTTGGGGCCGAAGCACAGCGCCGCTTTGTCAGCGCGCGCCAATACCTCAACAACGCGGGTACGCCCGGAGCACTTTCTTTTGACGATGAAGTAGAAGTGAACGAAGGCTTTGTCTTTGCCCAGGCCGAGGTAGATTTGCCCGCCAATTTCTTGCTAACCGTGGGGGCTAGTTTAAACAATCTGCGCTACAGCATTGCCCGAGTATCTGAGGCCGCTACCAACCCCAATTACCAGCAGCAACGCAAAATTGGAACGCAGTTCTCGCCCCGCGTGGGCTTGGTGAAAATTCTTTCGCCCCAACTTTCTGCGCACGCCAGTGTGAGTACCGGTTTTTCGCCGCCCACCGAGGCCGAAATTAGGCCCTCTGATGGCAGCATTAACGCGGCTTTGCAACCTGAAAAAGGCCTGAGCTATGAAAGCGGCCTGAGAGGTAATCTTCTGGACCAGCGCTTTAGCTTTGATGTGGTGGGTTTCTGGTTTACCCTAGATGAAACCATCGTGAGTCGCACGACGCCATCGGGCGTAGCCGTTTTTGCCAATGCGGGCAGAACCCGGCAACAGGGCGTAGAAGTGGCGCTGGGCTATAATGCCGTCCAATCAGAGGTTGCGCCGGTGCGTTTACTGCGGTTTTGGGGAACGTACACGTACAGCCATTTCCGGTTTCAAAACTACCAGCAGAAGAAAGATGATTTCTCCGGAAATGAACTCACTGGTACCGCTCCGCACGTAGCTGTGGCTGGGGTTGACCTAGAAACTGGGCCCGGTTTTTACCTGAACGCTACCGCCAATTACACAGATCAGATTCCGTTAACCAATGCCAATACTGTGTACGCGAAGGCGTATTTTGTGCTAGGAGCCCGCGCCGGATTTCGGCGTGATTTTGCCCAAACCTGGGCGGTAGATGTGTTCGGGGGCATTGATAACGCCACGAATCAGACGTATAGCTTGGGCAACGATTTAAACGGTTTTGGAGGAAGATATTTCCAAGCTGCGCCCGGCCAAAATTTCTACGGCGGCGTGCACCTGAAAAAAAGATTTTAAGGAAGCTGTTTTAGGGTTGTTTTTGGAAAAACAGGCCTAAAACAGAAAAATATTCCATCGGGCGTAGCCCGAAGAAGTCATGCATCAAAACCTTAAAACTAGCTCAAGTTTATTCTTGCAGGGCGTACTTTCTTTCGCCCAAGGCGTGGCGGTAAATGGCTTGAACAAATCCTTTCTCGGGGTGGACCCAGTAGGTGATTTTTACCTTGCCGACGGTGCTTTCGTCTAAGGCTTCCATTTTGCGGCACTTGCTGTAGAGAATTTTGCCAATACGCAGGTTTTCATCGCTTACATATTGCAGGCTGCGCCGGATGGAATGCGAGTTGCCTTTGTGCATTTTTCCATCGGTTAAGCCAGAAACCAACAGGTTTTTTTGCGTGGTAGGCGCCATAACCCAGTCAATTTCTAAGGGCAACGTATAGGCCATAAAATTGCTGACAAAAAGAGGCGGAAACGCAAGGGTGTAAATGTGCTCGTCGGCGGTTACTTTGGCCGGAATGGGCGCGGCCATGCTGTCGGTTAGCCAATGTCCGGCCAAGGCCAAGCTGTAAAAAGCTTCTCCGGCGGCGGCTTCTTTGCCTTCTGATGCATCTATAGGCGCGGCGGTGCTATCAATGAACAACACCACAGATTTATTTAAAAAAACCTTTCCGGTAGAGTCTTTGGCCGTGAGCAGATACGGATATTGTTTGCCGGGTTTAAAGAAATACAAGGAGTCTTCTTGCTCCACGGTGTTTTCACTTTGGCAAGCCGATAACAAGCCCATGCAAAGGAGAAGCTGCGCAATAATTATTCTTAGCGAGAAAAAGTTCTTTAGGACTGAATGCAAAAATATAGGATATAGTGAGGTTTGATAAAAAGGTAAATTACGAAAAAGTTGCGGCAAAAAAAGTAGGGAAGGCATAAACAAATTTCAAATTCTATCCGCAGGCTTTCTTTACGTAAATCTGAGCGGTATACGTTTTATTTTTTTGTTGGACTTTAAAATTCCGGAGGATGTTCTTTTCTACCGGGGAGCAAACGGGTAAGGTTAAAAAGTTCTGTTTCTAGGTGCAAGGGCCGACCGCGGTGCTTCAGAAACGTCTCAGCGTCAGAAAAGCCGCCGTCTTTTAGAAACTTCCTGAATTGCTGGCGGCTGGGGTTGGCCACCCACCGGTCTTCGCGTTTTTCCAGCACTTGTAATGCGTTGAGTTTGGCCACATCCAAAGAATCTGAAACCACGCGCAACGTCAGGCTTTTCTTTTTGCCGGGCCGCAAGTAAAACACTTCCCAACGGTTCTTTTCTTTCTGGGTATTGAACACGTGCCCGCCTTTAAACTGCCGCACTTGGTTCTGGTTTTGAGCAGAAAATAAGGTGTCTACAAAGTAATAAGCCAGAAAAACAGAATCGGGGGTTTGCCGCAGCACCCGGTATTCTTGCTTTGCCTCTGGCAGAAAAAAGTAGTCGCCTTGAATGCGGTACGGCACAGAATCTTGTTTGAGTTGCGCAAAAGCCAGGTCTAAAATAGAAAAGTTAAACCGAAGCAATTCTTGAGCCGTCACTTTTAAAATAGAACTGTCTTTGGTGCTCACATAATTTCCCCGCAAAGATTCAGAAATGTATTTTTTTCCGGCGATGGCCTGCGGTTGGGGACTTTCAAAATACACCGACGGTTCAGAATGACATCCGCTCACGAGAAAGCCCGCCAGCAAAAAGACAATAAACGAGAAACGTGTTTCCATGGCGGTATCGGTTACAGTGCGTAATGAATACCAAATTCGTCGCAAAGTAACCCAAATCGGCCAGCAAAAGGGATAGGAGTTATTGAACTTTAATGCAAGAAAACTTTTCTTTAGTGCTTTACCTGCCAGCAAAACCCCTAGCATATTTTGGCCAGTCCGCTATTTCTGTTTTCGGCCTGTTTTCTGAAAAACAGGCCGAAAACAGAAGGTCTATTTCACTTTGGTGAATTCTAACTCAGAGAAATGGAAGTCGGGGTTGTTGGCGTCTAGGCGCATTTGGGTAATAGAACCGTCGG
>JBBSSO010000006.1:0-18073 GCA_038241905.1 Cytophagales bacterium
AAATCTTGCTTGCTATGGAGGCGTTGGACCCTCAAAACCTTGAAACTGCCGCCAAGCTAGATAGTTATCTGCAAGATGCCCTGGACCACTGCCACAAACTGGTGACGCGCGGGTACAGCGAAGAAAAAACGAGCCACATGGTTAATTACTGCAAAATGAAGTTGGAATTTGCCCAAAAACAGATAGCCAACGATGAGCTGGAAGAAGGCCTACAATTTGCCAAAACCGTACTTACTTTTTACCTGCGCGAGGCCCGCACGGAAAGCGCTTCCCTTCACAACCAAGATGAATAACAGCTTCCGATATTTGCTTCCCTCCTTGAAAAAATTAAGTTTCTTTTCGCTTGTCCTTTGCCTGCTGGGCTGTTCCTCAAAACCCGTGGAAATGGAATCTTTTAGGGTGCTGGACCAGAATAACCTGGAAATGTGTTTCACCAGCAACGTAGAGGGCCTGTACGCCTTGGTGATTACCACCAAATCTGGCACAGAAATCAAACGCGCGGGGAGCCTTACTCCCGCCGGAGCCACCTGTTTTACCCAAACCAAAATGGAACACGGCCGCAGTTCTTACACAGATGCCCAAGCAAGATTCTACGCCGATTCTCTGGTTAATGACAACATTGCCACTGTAGAATGGGCCATCTCACGGCGGTATTATGAGCCACCCTCAGACCAAGGCACTTTTGAAATGCCTTAAAGAAAAGATAGGGTTTGCTGTTTTAGGCGTGTTTTTAGAAAACCAGGCCTAAAACAACAAACTTAAATTACAAGAAATGGCCGTTGGCCGATGTATTTTTCTTTGTGAAATTAAGGCTTCAGAAAAGGTTAAAGTAGACTTAAAAAAAGCCATCGTTACCATTCTTCCTAGAGGAATGGACAGCCTTCCTGAAAAAGAATTGAATACCTTTTTAAATGAAAGTAATTTTGACTTATTACTTAACGCTCTTAACTGCCCATGAAAGCTCTCCTTTTTATTCTCTCGTTCAGCTTCGGTATTTTATCGGCCAACGGCCAAACTAAACCGGCGCTTAAATTAAACCCAAAACAAGAAACGCTGCTCTTGGAAACGGCTTGCGGCCAATGTAAGTTTGACTTGACCGGCCACGGTTGCGATTTAGCGGTCCGGGTGGACGGCAAAGCTTATTTTGTGGACGGCACTTCTTTAGATGACCACGGCGATGCCCACGCCAAAGACGGTTTCTGCCAAGCCATCCGGCAGGCCAAAGTGCAGGGCCAGGTGGTAGACAACCGGTTTAAGGTTACGTATTTTGAACTTCTGCCAGCGCAGCCCGCGGCCAAACCTAGCCGTAAACTCTAGCATATAACGTCCCCAGCCCCCGGCTTTCCCGTGTTGGGCAAGTCGGGGCTGTGGACGTTTTTAGGCCAGTTTATCCGTCATTACGGCGTAGTGCGGGTCTTCTAGAATGTTCACGTCAATTACGGAATCGGCGTTTTTAAGTAGGCGCAGGCAGTCGGGGCTTAGGTGTTTGAGGTGCAGTTTTTTGCCGGCTTTTTGGTACCTCTCGGTTAGTTTATTCAAGGCTTCAATGCCAGACATATCGGCCACGCGGCTCTCTTTGAAATCAATTACCACTTCGGCGGGATCTTCTTGCACCTCAAATTTCTCAGAAAAAGCCGCCACAGAGCCAAAAAACAGCGGTCCGTACATCTCGTAATGCTTCACGCCGTCGGAGTCCAAATATTTCCGGGCCCTAATGCGTTTGGCACTTTCCCAGGCAAACACCAGCGCCGAAATAATCACGCCTAGCAATACCGCCAAGGCCAGGTTATGGAGCCAAACAGTAACCACGGCCACCAGAATGCCCACAAACACATCGTGCCGAGGCATTTTATTAATTATTCTCAGGCTAATCCATTCAAAAGTTCCCACCGCCACCATCACCATAACGCCCACCAGAGCGGCCATGGGTACTTTTTCAATAACGGGTGCCCCGATGAGGATGATTATCAGAATGGTGAGAGAAGCCACAATACCCGCCAGCCGCGCCCGCGCCCCCGCAGATAAATTCACCAACGTCTGAGCAATCATGGCGCAGCCACCCATCCCGAAGAAAAAACCATTTAACACATTGGCGGTGCCCTGCGCTACGCTCTCGCGGTTGCCGCTGCCCCGGGTGCCGGTAATTTCGTCTACAAGATTCACCGTTAACAAGCTTTCTGTAAGGCCCACGCCGGCCATAATGAGGGCGTAGGGGAAAATAATTTGCAAGGTCTCCAGCGAAACAGGGACCTGTGGCACGTGGAACGGTGGGAATCCGCCGCCTACAGAGGCGATGTCTTTCACCACTTTGGTATCAATGCCCAAACCCAACACCAACAGAAAAACCACTACAATAGCTACCAAAGAAGGCGGTACGGCTTTGGTAATTTTGGGGACTAGCAGAATAATGGCGATGGTCAAGGCCACCAGCCCCACCATGGTATACATAGCAGGCCCCGCCATCCAAGTTAGCTCGCCGTTTACAATGGTTTTAAACTGCCCCACCTGAGACATAAAGATGATAATCGCCAGCCCGTTTACAAACCCGAACATAACCGGCTGCGGCACCAACCGAATGAATTTACCCAGCTTAAACACGCCCACCAAAATCTGCAGCAGCCCCGCCAGCGCGACGGCGGCAAACACGTACTCTAAGCCATTTGATTGCATGAGCGCAATAAGCACCACGGCCGTGGCTCCGGCTCCGCCCGAAACCATGCCCGGTCGGCCACCAAATACCGCCGTTACCAGCCCCATAATAAAGGCCGCGTACAATCCCACCAAAGGCGGAAAACCCGCTAAAATGGCAAAGGACAAAGATTCCGGAATCATGGTCATGGCCACGGTAAGGCCAGCTAAAATTTCAATCCGGTAGTTTACGGTTGGGCTAAAATCAAATAAGCGCAAATACGACTTCATGCAAAAATTACGTCAGAACGATGATAAATAAACCCGGAAAATCGCATCCAAAATTCCTTATTGCTGGCTCATAAATTGAATAACCGGGTTAGCTTTTTGGAGGAAACAACGTTTTCTCCGCTGGCGCGAAGGTACAGTATTATGACTTTATGCGTTTCTCAACCGTCTAAATTGTTCATCGGTTGGACAATAGCGTTTCACTCTTACCTTCTGTTTTAGGCCTGTTTTTCCAAAAACAAGCCTAAAACAGAAGTTTATTTAACCATCGGCACTTGCCAAATTCTCTTATTTTAAAGAGCAGTTTTTTGCCCAAGATCTGCATCGCGAAGCACCCTCTTCTTTATAATTCCATTATATAGCCGTAATATTGAGTCAATATTATAACGTTACCTTTCGTCTTTGTTTGCGCGGTTTGCACGGCGTGCTACATGTGTCAATACTTTACCCGGGCGGGCCTAGGAAATAGATTTTTCATGTTTACTTCTCTCATGTTTTTACCCGTATTAGCCGCTGGTTTGCGCCAAATCAACCGCTGCTGTGTTGTACTTTTTCTGTTAATGTTTCTGATTTTGGCTCCCAGTTTGCAGGCGCAGTCTGTGAACGAGACCAAAACGGGCAAAGGGCTGCAATTTGTATCGCAAGATTCTCTCTTCTCGGCTAAAATAAATATGCGGATGCAACTGCTGTTCGCCAGCTCCTATGATTTGGACCGCAAACAACACCAAAATCAGGCTGAGGTGCGGCGCGCGCGCCTTAAGTTTGAGGGTTTTGCTTATCGGCCAGAACTGGTGTACAAGCTTGAACTGGCCTTTAGCAACGCAGATTTAGACGGCCTCTCTGACGCCAACAGCACTACGCCCAATATTGTGCTGGATGCGCACGTAAAGTGGAGCCCTACCCCTAGCTTGGATCTTCTGTTTGGGCAAACCAAATTACCGGGCAACCGTGAGCAGCTGGTTTCCTCGCAGAAAATGCAGTTTGTAAACCGCAGCCTCTTAAATAGTACCTATTCTTTAGACCGCGATTTTGGGGTTCAGCTGCACCATCAATTTACTTTGGGTAATGTGGTTTTCCGGGAAATGGGATCGCTTTCTATGGGCGAGGGACGAAATATCACCACAGATAACCGAGGCGGTTACGACCTGACCGGCCGGGTTGAGGTTTTGCCTTTAGGCGCGTTTTACGGCCAAGGCGATTATGTAGGCGGCGATCTTGCCCGCGAAGAAACTCCTAAACTGGCTCTGGCTTTAGCTTTTGATTATAACCACGATGCCTCGCGGCAGCGCGGCCAACAGGGCGAGTACCTTAGCCAAACCCGCCACCTCCAGACGTTTTTTGCTGATGCCATGTTTAAATACCAAGGATTTTCGGCCATGGCCGAATACGCTAATCGGCAAACGCCCGGCTCACCGGTAGTCGCTTATGAGCCTGGCACTCAAAAAGTAGCTGAAACGTTTTTTACCGGCACCGGTTTTAACGTGCAAGCGGGGTACCTGTTTCAGAATAACATGGAGGTGGCAGCCCGTTACACCAGTATAAACCCCGAAAACTTAACGCAGCGGCAAGACCAAAAACTGTACACCTTGGGTCTTTCTAAATATATTATGGGCCACACCCTCAAGGCTCAATCTGACCTAACCTTCGTGCGCCAGCAACATGCAGGAGACAATTTACTGTACCGCTTCCAATTGGAGGTTGGTTTTTAAATCCGCTTAAAATAAATTGGTTTAAATTAACACATAGAAATGAAATACGTTATCCTCCTCCTACTGGCTTTACAATCTTCTTTTGCGTTTGCTCAAACAAAGAAAGATTCAACGGATGTAGAAAAGAAGTATTCTTACGTAGAAGTGTGGGGATTGCAGGGCCAGTCAAGGAAAGATTTTCTGACCGAAATAACAGGTTATCCGGAAGGAATTTGTCAGCAATCTCTCACTAAAATGGGCTATCCTGATGGTAATAAGTTCCCGATGATGGGCAAAATTCTGGTTACCCTCCGCAACAATGCTGACTACAAGAAGACAACTGCCTACCGGAAATTAGAGAAGAAAAAGACAATAATTGACGAACGCAAATGGGAGCCTCTGCTAAAAGCCAATCTGGGGGTTTATGAAAAGCAACAACTGCCGTACTTCTTAACAGCTTTTGCAGAAAACAATCAACCGAAAGTAGATAGCATTTTCCATCGTTTAGATGCTGAATTCAAGGGTTACGGCATACAACTGGATAAGCAAAAAATTAATGATGCGTATGCTGTTTACAACAAAAGCTGTGAAAAACTAACCAAGGAAGAAGTGTTGGCGGTTCTTTATTTCTCTGGAAATGATTCTTTGCAGGAAGCAGCCAATTTCATTGCTAGTAATTACATCAGAACAAATAAAGACCTTTTGGATTTTTTGCCTCTCCTACTAAAAAAAGACACCAACATTCAGATTGCGCTTAACCAGTACCTCAAAAATACGGATGGCAATATTAAATGGGAAAACCAGATGGATTTGCTGCCCAGCCTTCTAAACAACCCAAATCCTTTCCAAGTTGTATTAGTCTTAGAAATCTTAGATAAAACAGGCTTCAATCAATCTCATCTGGCAAAATTGCGAAAGAAAGACCTTCTGACTATAAAAGAAATTTTAACTTCTGAATCTCTACCCAGCGAAAGTAATTTTGTTTTGACCTTTCTAAATAAATATTCCTCAGAACCCATTGAAACAAATCCTGCAACCTGGATAAATAAGCTATAAAAAGTTAAGCCGTTTCTCGTCAGACCTTTTTATAGACTTAATAAAGGGGCCAATCTTAAGCTGTTTTACCCAGCTAATTCTAGCCGCCATCAGCTGTTTTAGGCCTAATTTTTAAAAAACAGGCCGAAAACAGCTGGCGGCGGCGTTCCACTATTCCAGCCTTTTGTAAGGGTTTAAATTGGGGCGGGGCAGAAGAATTAATCCAATAAAAACTTGCTTTTTTGTGCTACACTCCCGCGCACCAGCTGGGCGTTTTTTAGGTCAGGCTAAAGCCCAGGCACTTAAAAAACCTTCTGACACTCAAGACAATAAGCTAAATCTCTCCTGTTAGCAAGATTATCATCGTCAAAAAAACCTGGTCCTTTTTACCATAATATTTTCTACATTCCTTGCCAAGATGCGTATCTTAGCAGCCCAAAACTTTTTATTCTGATGACTAAAAACATACGCACTTTTTTTACGCTGCTTTTTATTGGTTGGGTCGGCTTATCGGGGGCATTGGCGCAAACGGCCCCGCCGGCCAACCTGAACAATACCGAACTGAGAACTTGGCTTAGACAGAACTGGTATGATGGCAAACGCACCGTATTAAGCTACAGCGAGGCCCGTGGCAGAATGTATAATTACATTGATAACTATAATAGCAAGGTAGAATGTGTTTATTCTGGGTATCAGCAGCCTTTTAGCTATTCTGAAACCAGCACATCCACTTCCATCGCCAACCTTAACTGTGAACATACGGTGCCACAATCTTGGTTTAACGAAGCCGAGCGGATGCGTACCGACATTCACCACCTCTTCCCGACGGTAAATCAGTGGAACAGCGACCGAGGGAGCGACCCGTTTGCCGAGATTCCTGATGAGCAGACCATCAAATGGATTATTAACCTAACTGGGCAAAGCACCATCCCTACCAGCAACATAGATGCCTACAGTGAAGACACCAACTCGCAATTTGAGCCCCGGGAAGTTCACAAAGGCAACGTGGCCCGCGCCGTGTTCTATTTCTATACCATGCACGAAGGTCAGAATTTTGATCCCGGTAAAAACGTACCCAGCGCCGTGGGCAACCTCCAGACGCTCTATCAGTGGCACTTGCAAGACCCCGTTGACGTGCGCGAGCGTGAGCGCAACGACCGCATTCAGCGCGCGCAGGGCAACCGGAACCCCTATATTGATTATCCAGAATTGGTGGCTTCTGCGTGGGGCTTTACGCCACCCAACTGCTCACCAACTACCCAAATCAGTCAGCTAGCCATCTCTGAAGCAACTCAAACCTCTTTCACTCTTAACTGGACCAACGGCAGCGGCAACCGCCGTCTTATTGCAGTGCGCGAAGGCAGCCCGGTAGATTTTACGCCCTCGGGGGCATACACTACCGGCGTCAGTGCCCATTTCTTAGACGCTGCTGACCAAGGCAACGGGCTGCGGTTGGTCTATAATGGCACTGGTAGTTCCGTCACCGTTACGGGTTTAACATCTACAAGCACGTATCATGTACAGGCATTTGAAGTCTGCAGCACTGACAACACCTACAATACCACCAATGCTCCCACCGCACAGGTAACGCTGCCAGCTTATACCTGCAGCGGTGTGCCCGCCCAGATGGCTAGCAATGTGATAGCTACGGAGGTAAGCACCAGTGGCTTTGCCCTTGCTTTTACTGCCGGCAGCGGCGATGGCCGTCTGGTATTGGTAAAAGAAGGCAGCGCGCCTACAGCTATTCCGCAGGCGGGTACGCCCCACGGCTTGGGCAACGCTAATTTTGCTCAAGCATCGGCCTTGGCCGATGGTTCTAAACTTATCTATGCCGGCACCGGTACCAGCGTGAATGTTCTGGGCCTGAAATCAAACACCGCCTATTACGTAACGGTGGTAGAAAGCTGCTCCAACGGTTGGCAATACGCGGCCGGCACTTCAGCAATACTGGTGCAAACCGCCATAGCCGGGGGCAACCTGCCCGAGGGCGTTATAGCCAAACAGGACTTTGAAAACGGCGCCGACGATGGTTGGGCTGTAACCTCAGGGTTTAGCTCTTCAGATGACAATACGGGCACTCCTAACGAGCAACGGGTTAAAAGCGGCACCAAGTCTTTCCAACTTAGCCCTAGCGTTACTGGAGTTATCACAGCAGAGCTGGTTTTTGAAACTCTTACCACCTCGGGCTACGGTAATTTAGTTGTAGAGATATATAACAGTTCTGTTTCCATTGGCACAGGCAATGGCATGGATGCCGGCGATTTTGTAGAAGCCTACGTGGCCCTGAACGGCGCTGATTTTTCAGCCACGCCAGACATTCAGGTAACAGCAGGAGCGGCCGCTAATGTGCGGTATGGCATGAATGGAACCGGCGTGGTGGAAACCACCGCAGGTACGCCCGTCCTTAAAACAATTGCCCTAACCGGTAATATTGCCGGAGACGACGCTCCCTCCCGACTGTTGGTTCGCATTCCGGATGGTACTTCGTCGGTTCAACTAAAAGTAAGAGCACGCAACAACGCTGCTAATGAAGTTCTTTCCTTTGATGATATTACCCTGTACGGCGCATCAGCAACGGGTATTCCGGACTTGCTAGAACAACAATTCCGGTTGTTCCCCAACCCTAGTTCTGGCGTGTTTACAGTAACGGCCCCCGGCGCGCTGAAATTGCTAGAAGCCACGGTGTTCTCCTCCGTGGGCCAGCTCATAGCCCAGCAAACCCTAGTCAACGGTAAAACTTCGGCCACTTTTCACTTGGCACATGCCCCCAAAGGCCTGTACTTTGTACAACTCAAAACTGATAAAGGCGTAGTGGTTAGACGGGTTATATTGCAGTAATTCTCTCGCTGTTTTAGGCTTGTTTTTGAAAAAACAGGCCAAAAACCTGCTTTAAAACAGAAGGGCGGCTCTTGCTAAAAGAGTCGCCCTTCTACTTTATAGGCGGTTACACATAATACGGTGCCCGATGCAGCAGTTAAACTCTGCCCCTCTCGTCCTGAATCAGTTTCTCACCAACGGAAGCCGCTCTAGTTTGCTTTGGATTTGGCCTTTCGCTTTCTGCTTTCCGTAAACATCCCACCACACTGCTCGGCTTTTTGGCAGTCTTTAATAAAACCATGGGTCAGGTTGTATCGGGATCAAGATAGCATTAGTTTACCTGTATGTAAATTGCTCAAACTAAGAAACCTGCCTCTCCGAGGTGGGGAATTGGAACTATACTTTGACAATCAAGATGGTTTAATATTTCTCTCCAAAAGTTGCTTTTGATTTCCTTAATAAGAGCTTGTTTAAGTTTTGATTTTGCCGGCGAAAACAGGAAGCGAAAGGTTCTGATGAAGCGTTTTCTGAGCAACATAGCAGCGCTATGGTGAGAGAAAAAGGCAAAGTCAGGTTCTTTTGATGCCTGTTTGTAGCGCAAAAGACAAATTTAAACATGCTCTAATACAAGAAGTATCTTTTCACTTTTACCCTAGGTCAGTTTTGACGGTATCGGCTGTATTATTTAAGTTTACGACCGCCCAACTTTACAACTAGTTTTACTAATCTGTCATTTCTTTGTTCTATGCCGCTCTTGCCGCCGCCCAAGTTTACTACGCCGTTTTACTTATTTAACGCGCACGCCCAAACTATTTTCCCAAGCAAGTTGCGGCGGGTGGCGAAAGTTACGTATTCACGGGAGCGGATTTCAACGCCCGACCATGATTTCCTGGATTTGGATTGGTCATTAGTTGGTTCAAATACGCTCACCATTTTGTGCCACGGACTGGAAGGAGATTCCCGCCGGCCTTACATAAAAGGAATGGTGCGGGCCATTAACCAGGCCGGTTGGGACGCGCTGGCTTGGAATTTTAGGAGTTGCGGCGGCGAGCCTAACCTGCTACTTCGGTCTTACCACATGGGCGCCATGGAAGATCTAGACGAAGTGGTGCGCCACGCGCTGGCGACAGGAAAGTACCAAACTATTTTTCTGGTGGGCTTTAGCATGGGCGGCAACCTTATCTTAAATTATTTGGGCCAATGGACTGGTCAAGTGCCGCCTGAAGTACAGCGAGCAGCGGTTTTCTCCGTGCCCTGCCACATGAAAAGTGCCTGTGTGCAATTGGCCAAGCCCCAGAACCGCATGTACATGAAGCGGTTTTTGAAAACGCTGCATCAGAAACTGAAAGAAAAAGCGCAGCGTTTTACCGTTGATTTAGAAGGATATGAGCGCATTAGTTCCTTTCAGGAGTTTGATGACCGCTACACCGCCCCTTTTCACGGTTTTAAAAACGCCGATGATTACTATGATCGTTGCAGTTACGTATCGCATTTACAAAACATCCGCATCCCTACGTTGATGGTAAACGCGCTCAATGATCCTTTTCTGTCGCCGGCTTGCTTTCCGGTGGAACAGGCGCAGCAAAGCGCTTGTTTTTACTTAGAAATACCAGAGAAAGGCGGCCACGTGGGTTTTTCAGAAAATTTTTTTAAAAGCCAGTATTACTCAGAACGCCGAGCCGTTTCTTTTTTAAAAGGAGAAGTTTGAGTTCTGTTTAGAGCCTGAATCAAATTCTTTTTCTTGCATAAACTTTTACCACGCACAAGCTGTTTTAGGCCTGTTTTCAGAAAAGAAGGCCTAAAACAGCCTACCCATTTCTGATGCTTTTCAAATTTTTGTTATTCCCGGAGAAGTTTGACGGCAGAAAACGAGCAAATGGAGAGGTTCCGTATGAAGGGCACCTTATTTAATTTTTGAAGGCATTTTCTATGGAGCAAAAGGAAAAAGGGTTTTTAAACGAGCTTTAAAATCCTATCTTTATCGCTGGTCACAGATGCTGCTTATCCCGTTTTGCCATGAAAAACACATCCAATTTTTCCTATATTTTGCTTTTAGGTTTGCTTATGCTGTTAGGCGCTTGCGGAAAATCTTCTTATTCATCTTTCAGCAAACCCGGCGAGGAATACAAGACTGCCCAAGAGATTGCCGAGCTAAAAAAGGCAGAGCGCCAGCAACGCCGGTTGGGTATTAAGCCGGGTGCACAAGAACCGAAGGCGAAGAAGAAAATGGCCCAAAAGACCCGAAAAAGAACTCCCCAGAGCCGCAAATCTTTGCCGGACAGCAACATTGAAACGGTTATTTCTACGGCCCGTTCTTACCGCGGCACGCCCTATAAATTTGGCGGCACCACCCGCGTGGGCATGGACTGCTCCGGACTGCTTTGTACTTCTTTTCAGGCCATTGACGTAAAACTGCCGCGCACCTCTAGCGAACAAAGTTTGTTTGGACAGCCCATTGCTACCCGCCACCTGCAAGCCGGCGATTTGCTATTTTTCAGTTCTACTAAAAGCGCCAGCAACATTACCCACGTGGGCATGGTGACGGATATAAAAGGCGATGATGAGATTTACTTCATCCATGCCTCCACCACCCTCGGCGTTACCGAAGACAACCTGTTTGCACCGTATTATCAAAGAATATTTGTAAAAGCAGTTAGACCTAGCATCTAGACTAACCTTTAATTTCAATCTATTTTTAGTCCAAGACCATCGCCCTTGGGCGCGTTAAATTTGCCCTTGCAGACAGCTTTACCAACGGTTCTATTTGACGGTAGCTGCTACATTCTTCGGTTATGTGTTTTAGGCCTGCTTTTTAAAAAATAGGCCTAAAACACAAAACCGAAGACTTTTTACATTAGTGGAAAAAAACACAGACCCTGTTTGCAAAGCAAGCGCCTAAATCTGTAAATAAACAGCGTTAGAATAGCCAAGCGTTTAGGCCGTTCTACTTGAATGCTTTGCTGTCGTAAACTAAGGTCTAGGCACAAAAAAGCCCTCCCAAGAACAGGCTTGGCAGGGCTTTATTTGGAATTTTAGGAAGAGGCGATTATTCTACCACTACCTCAAACTCGCCAGATTCTGTTTTCTCAAAGACTACGCTCCTTACTTTGGCAGTACTTTGGTAATAGGCAAAGGTTACTTCGTATTTCTGGCCAACCTCCGCATTCGGGAATTTGTATTTCAATAAGCCGGCCAAAGCAGTGTAAACGTTGGCATCACTCCAGTTGTAGTTGTTGCCGGCAAAGCTCTGGTAGAAGTTCTTGAAAGACGCTAAGTTTTCTAGCTGTTCTTTTGTACCCAAAGCTGGCTGTTGCGAGATCCAAACGTAATCATCTGGTGAAATAAGCGTGTAGCCAATAGAAACATCTGGAAGCCAAACGCCGGTTTTATCTACTTTAAACTTGCGGGTTACTACTTGGGGCGATAACCTGCTAATGCCTACCCAATTGCTTCCGTTGTAGGTCAACTCCATAACAGTTTGCTTTGTAACAGAGCCGTCATAGTAATTGTAGCTTACATAATACCTATCGCCAGCTTGGGCCAGTACACCATCGTCTTTCAGCAGTTTGTTGAAATAGGTGGGCAGCAGGGCTTCATCTGCCACTACAAAGTTATTGAAACGGTTACGCTCAAACGTGACATAATCTGCCGGGGTTACAAAGTACGCATTGTTCACCCACTCGCCATTAATGTAGTAGAAGTCATTGGTCTTTATGGTTTGTCTGGGTTCTCCACTGCCGTTATACCAGGCGTACGTTAGGGTTACCCACCTGCCTTCTACGGGCTGGCCATTGGCCTCTGCTTCTGCTACAGGAAATTTCTTATTCAGAAATGTCTGAAGTTGCGCAAAGCTGCTGAAATCTGAACGACTGCCGCCTAGGGCATAATCTTCCGGAACCAGCGTATATTCCGTTTTAGCCACATACGGCAGGGCCTTAACTATTTTAAAAGTGACTAAAGCGGCGCTTCCTTTGCCTAACTGAGGGTACTTTTTCTTCAGGATGGCAGCAACACTTGTGTTGGCTTGCTCATCTGAACCAAAGAACTTGTTGGTACCAGTGTAATCTGCCGAGGCCAGTGTTATTTCTATGTTTCTTTTGTAGGGGCTAGCGGTAGCATCTAATTCGTCATACACCTCTTCTAGCGGCTGGCAGGAAGAGAATAGTACGGTAAGGATACTAAACGCATAAAGTATATTCTTCATCTTAGTCATAATTAGAAGGTAATTCTTAGGGTAGTTGTCCAGCTGCGGCCGGTACCGTAGTAAACAAAGCTATTAGAGGCGTTGCTTACAAACGGCTGATCATCTTTGGGTCGGGTAAAGTTAGACAAGGCGTCTGAAATGTACTCTGTATCAAATACGTTGTTAACGTTACCGATAAAGGCTGCGTTTACTCCCGCAAATTTGAACCTGAAAACGGCGTTAAAATCAAACAGAGAATAATTTGGCACCTTCCAGAGTCCGCCCGCCCGATTTTGCTCTAGGGTAATTGGGTTAAATTCTGAAGTAAAGTTGGCGTAATAGTTATAATCTACGCCAATTTTAAGGTTATCTATTACGGTAAAGTTTGCTCCTAAGGCTGCAGTAGTTTGCGGAGCGTCTCCTACTTTTAAGCCGGCCATAGTAACTGGCCCAACCTTAGCGCGTTCTACTTGGTTTTCATCAAAGATGGTAACTTGCGCAATGTCATTCTGCCACGTCCAATCTCCTACTGAAAGCATACCGGTTAGGTGTACGTTTTTGATTGGTTCATACCTAACGTCTATTTCTAGGCCTTGGTGCAAAGCGTCTACGCCCAAAAGGTTGGCGAAGAGAGGAGTACCGCCCTGGCCCGGCACAGATCTGGTGAAGGATCTGTCATTCCAAGTGGTTCTATATAAGTTTACGTTGGCAGACAAGGTGCCACTTCTGTAACCGTAACCCAACTCATAGCTTAAGATTTTCTCGTTCTCAGCGTCTTTGTTAGGAATGTTCTGATTATTAATGAAAACGGCATTGAAGAAAGGCGCCTTCTCAAAGTAACCAACATTGGCAAAAACGTTATGGCGCTCATTTAGGTTGTAGTTGGCGCCGCCTTTGGTTTGGTAACCAAAAAAGTTAACCTTTTCGCTTTCCTGCAGAGGATCAGAATCTAAGTATCTAAAATAGTCAATTCTTTTGTACGATGTGTTAGAAGCTGCTAAGGACACAAAAGCAGCTAAAGGACCTACCTTGTATTCGCCTTGTAAGAAACCACCGGCCCAGTTGACAATACCATCGTTGTAAAACCCTATTTTATCGTCGTTTTTGGCTCTGAAATTAGGGTTGTTTACGTTGCTGTTATTTAAGACATATTCAGCACTTAACAGATTTTTAACTGAGTTGTAGTGAATGCCTTTGTAATACCTTAAGTCTAGGCCTGCCAAAATATCTAAGTTATCTGTTAGTTTTTTCTGATAGGTGCTCAGGGCGCCGTACCACTCATGGTTGTTACGGTTAGACTGTAGAAATGCCACGGCATTTCCATCAGTAGAAGCCACGTTTAGGTCTACAATCGCGTCTAGGTCTACGGGAGAATACTTATCTCCGGTTCTGTTCTGCTCCAGAAATAAGCTTGCATTGCTCGGGAATTCGTTTCCGCCGGAGCCGATGGAACCGTACAAAGCAGTAGACAAAGAAGACGACTCATCAATATTCCAGTAATGGTTTAAGGATACTTGCGGTTTGTGGTAGAAGTTTCCGCTAATGGTTTTGTTTTCGCCGTTTAATACGCCCCAGTTGGGGTTAAACCTAATGCCTTGCGGGGCTTCTCTGTAAAACTGAATGGTCTTGCGCTCAAATCTAGAACCGTGGTATTGGGGTGCTCCAAAACCAGTTAAAGAGAGCGTGTGTTTCTCGTTAATTACCTTAGAAACGTTAAAGAAATAGCTGTAGGCATCAAAACTAAGGCCTTCAAACCAACCATCGCCTTCTGTTTTAGAAGCAGCAATAGAATACGCCCATCCTTTTTCATTTAGGCCAGAAGATAATGAAAACGCTGTTTTGCTAAAGTTATTATTCCCGATGGCCTGCGAAATAAACCCTCCTTTTTTGGCGTCAGTAGTTCTGGTGGCTATGTTAATAGTACCCCCAATAGAAGGCACGGCCACTTTAGAAGCACCCAGGCCGCGTTGGGTCTGCATAGACCTAGTTACGTCTGTTAGGCCAGCCCAGTTAGACCAGAAAACCCGGCCGCTCTCCATGTCGTTCACCGGAATGCCGTTGATTAACACGGCAATGTTGGCGCTCTGGAAACCGCGCATATTAATGCGTGAATCTCCGTAACCACCGCCGCTGCCGCGGGTAGCGTACACCCCCGGCGTTGATTTCAACAACTCCGGAAACTCTTGTTGGCTGGCTTTCTCTACAATAAACTCACTGGTAATAGTAGACATGGCCACTGGGGTCTCACGATCAATAGCAAAACTGTTGGCCGTAATAACCACCTCGTTAATGCTATTCTCATTTGCTTCTAACCGTATGGTGCCGGCATTGGTCCCTTTCACCGTCACTTCTTTTTGAACGTAGCCGATGTAGTTTACTACCAAAGTTGTTGGTTCAGCCGTCACCGTTAGGGCAAAGGATCCATCGGTCTGCGTGGCAGCAGCCTCACTGGTGCCTTTTACGGAGACGGTGGCACCTGGCAAAGATTCTTGGGTTACTGCATCAATCACTTTTCCTCTTATAGTCCTTTGCGCAAACGCGGAAGAAGACACAAGAAGCATGAGCCCAATTAGATAGAATAGTTTCTGTTGTAGAGCGTTTTTCATACTTGGTTTTAGGTTCTTTGACGTAAAGTTAAGAATGATTTCATATTTTTTTCATAGCAGAGGTTAGATTATGATAATAAAAAGATAAGCCCCTTTTTAAGCTATTTTAAGGTAGATTTTTTACGATAATATTTTTTTTTCCTTCAGGGTTGTTTTGGGGCTATTTTTGAAAAAACAGCCCTAAAACAACTTCGGAATTTTCTTGCTTGGTTCTCTTTGCCTCGGTAATAATAAATTCTGCTCCGCGCCAAGTTCTTACAAGCACAGCAGTAGTATTCTAAATGTGATGACTTGTTCTTTATTCTGTTTTAGGCGTGTTTTTAGAAAAACAGGCCTAAAACAGAAAAGCATTTTAGGTTTTGCAGCTAATTTCTGAGTTGTGCCACCGGAGGTAGCCCCACTGGCTATAATTTACAAGAAGGCAGCTTCCTTTTTTGGAGACAGCTAGAAAACTGGCCGTAAATATTTAAGCTACAAACCCGCACTCTTTTCATAAATATCAGTAGGCAGAAGCAATATTTTTTTCATTTTTAACATTAAAAATGCGCTTTGGCTAACAAAAGCAAAACGCGTTTTTTTCTTGAAGGGCGCATTAAAATTTTGTTTCTCAATCGCTTGGAAGTTACCCTCTTTAAGTGCCTATATTTGTCGTGTCAATCTACTGACCGCCTTAATAATGCCGCCTTCCAATCCGGGAAATTCGCAGCCTGATTTTTTTCTTCGTGGTAGCATCTTGCATGCTGCCTTGCCAATAGCTTTGCCCTCTTTTCTGCTTACCAGTTCAATTTTTGTACAAAAAAACCCATTATGAAGAAGAATTTACTTTCTGCTCTCCTCATGTTGCTGTGCTCAGTCAGTCTGTACGCACAGGTAACCACGAGTAGTATTACTGGAACGGTGCGCGACGCCAAAGGCGAACCGCTCATTGGCGCCACCGTAAAAGCAGTGCACGTGCCCTCTGGCTCCGTGTATGCCGCTTCTACCAACACAGACGGCCGTTTTAACATGGCCAACATGCGTATTGGCGGACCGTACACCATTGATGTTTCTTACATCGGGTACCAAACCCAAACCATTACGGATGTTTCTTTGCGCCTCGGCAACCCGTACAGCTTAAACGCGGCCCTCAACGAAACCGGAACCACCCTGCAAGAAGTTAGCGTTACCGGCGAACGGTCTCAGATTTTTAACGCAGCCAGAACTGGCGCAGCTACCAACGTTACCTCAGAGCAAATTACTACCCTGCCAAGCATCAGCCGCAGCTTAACCGATTTCACGCGTTTAACGCCGCAGTCTAATGGCAACGGTTTTGCCGGCCGCGATGGTCGTTTTAATAACGTGCAGATTGATGGTGCTAACTTCAACAACGGCTTTGGCTTAAGCTCAGACTTATTGCCCGGCCGCAGTATTCAGCCTATTTCTATTGATGCCATTGAAGAAGTACAAGTAAACATTGCCCCTTATGATGTGCGCCAGTCGGGCTTTACTGGTGCCGGCATTAACGCCGTAACCAGAAGCGGTAACAATGAATTCTCTGGCTCCGCGTACGGCTTCTATCGGAATGAAGACTTTGTGGGGTACAGAATTAACGGCGAAAGTTTACCTGACCCCAACGAAACGTCTAGCCACACGCTTGGTTTCCGTTTGGGCGGCCCCATCATCAAAAACAAATTATTCTTCTTTATCAACGGCGAGACCATTGAAAGCAAAGGCACTAACCCATCTGCGGTTAACCCTTGGAAACCGTCTGACAACGGTATTGCCAACCCAGAGCAGAACATTGCCAGAACCACTAGAGCAGATTTAGAGGCGGTAAAAAACCACCTAATCAATACGTGGGGCTATGACCCAGGTGCTTATGAGAACTACGCCAATGAGAACGGTTCTAAAGGAACCAACTTCTTGGCCCGCATTGACTGGAACATTAACGCCAACCATAAATTGGCCGTGCGTTATAACCAAGCTATTGGTGAGCAAGGTTCTTTGGTAAACGGCGCTTCTGGCCCGCAGCCACGTTCTGGCGGCGGAAATAACTCAGCCTTTAACCGCGTAAGCCAAAACTCCATCGCCTTCTCTAAAACCATGTACAATACAGAAGACGTGGTGCGTTCTGGTTCATTAGAGTTAAACAGCACGCTAAATTCGCGGTTATCTAACCAATTGCTAGCTACGTACAGCCGCATTCAGCAAACCCGCACATCGCCCAGTGAACTGTTCCCGATGGTTGATATTGGAGATGGCACTGGCGGCAACTCGGCCTATTTCAACTACATGACCTTTGGGTATGAGTTGTTTTCTTTTGGCAACGATGTCTTGAACAACAACTACAGCGTTACCAACAACTTAACGTACTTGGCGGGCAAGCACACCCTAACCGGAGGTCTTACGTTTGAGTCGCAGAAGTTTGGGAACCAGTACATCCGGATGGGTACGTCTTACTACCGTTACAATACCGTAGCAGATTTCCTTACCACTGGCACTCCCAATGAGGTGGCTCCTATTATGTTTGGCTTAACCTATCCGTACGAAGGCCAGGATCCTTACGCTCCTATTGTCTTAGGAACTGCCGGCATTTACCTGCAAGACAAGTACGACGTAACTGACCGCTTAACCGTTACTGTTGGCGCGCGGGGCGATTTGCCTATCTATATGAATGACTTAACGGCCAACCCGTCTATTGACAACTAGGTTTTGTCTGATGTAAATGGCAGTCCTAAAAAATACACCACCAGCGAATGGCCTAAGTCGCGTTTAATGGTATCGCCAAGAATTGGTTTTAACTTGGACGCCTTCGGCGATGGTTCTTTGCAAGTACGTGGTGGAACGGG
>JBBSSO010000007.1:0-15983 GCA_038241905.1 Cytophagales bacterium
TAGAATCTTATCATAAAGATTATATGAGCCAAAGCCGGTTAATTGAAAGCTGGGCCGGTGGAAAGGCTCAGGCAATGAGGCCATTGTATAACTATTAGACTCAGCTTTCAAACCTATTCTTAATTTTTCTGACTGGTTAAAAGTTAGCTGGCCAAACAACTGTAAAACTTTGGTAACGCCATCGTCATACAAAACATCAAACCTAGAAGAGTCGGCGGCAGCATTGTTGTAGAAATACAGATTCCGGAACCGTTGGTGCGCCACGCGGCCCGTAAATTGAACAAATTTGGTGATGCTTCCATTTACTCCAGCGTAAACTTCTATGCCTTTGTTTACATCCGCGATAGATGGATTCTGGTTAAGGAACGGGTTTTCTTTGCTTAATTCAAACAAAGTAGTCCGCTCTAAATCTCCGCCCGCACCCGCAAAAAGCTCCAAAGCATTGTCAATCACCGCGTACCGTGCTTCTAATGCCGGATACACATTAAATTTGCGAGCAGTGGATATGGTATCGCCGGTATAAGCTAGCGTGGCACCAATGGAGTAATTTAACTTAGCAAGCGTACCGGCATAGGCTGGTTTTACTTTAAAGAAACCCCGGCTGTTTGTTGTCTCCTCGGGTATAATTGTAGCATCAGTGGCTACCAATGGAGTGCCTGACTGCGATGTGTACGCCAAGTCAACGTCTACCACAATTCGGGTTTCTTTTCCTAGCGCATAGCTGCTGTTAAAGGCACCGTAGGTATGCACTTCGCTCGTTTCAAAATTATCTTTGGCGTACGTTACCCCTAATTTGCCTTCGTAACGCAAGATGGCTCTCTGGTCCGTCAGATTATTCAAATTCCCTTCAGCTTGAAAACGGTTGAAAACTTGTTGTTGATCTTTAGATTCTGGGCTTGGTAGTAAGGTTGGGTCAAAACCATAAAAATGACGCATGTCACGCTCATACCTGATTTTACCGCCAAACGTGATTGGCCCTTGGTACATTTCGCCTTGGGCTTGCACATAACTATGAGCCGCTCCAGAATTATCTACCGGGCCGTTGGCCGATGATAAGTGACCTACTTGGCCGCCAAAAGAAGATTTGTCGCTGCGTTTGTTATGGAAATAGCCTCGGGCGTAAATGGTACCGTAGTTCCCGAAACCAGCTTTTAAATAGTTGCCATACAGTTTAGAAAGCTCTTCTTGCTGAATAGTTAACACGCGCATGGGCATGTTAATGTAATGCTCTGGCAAGCGGTATTCATTAAAGCGGTACGTCACGTCGCGGTCTTGCAACGCGGGTGGGTCAATGCGGAATTGCTGAAAGTTGCGGTTCGCTTCAGGCAATTCAATAATGCGGTTTTTTTCAACCACAATCTCCGTACTTTCAAGTTTGTTTCCTTCTCCCCAACCGGTCTGGGCATACGTGGCCGGTAAAAGCCCCATCAGAAACAGAGCGGAAAAGCCCGCTATTTTAGTGGTCATGCTCATTATTTTGAATCGTTAGGCGTGGTAGATGAGGCAGGAGCCGTTACATTTTTCTCTAATTCGGCTAGCTTTGCTTTGGCTTCGGTAACAATTTCTTGGTTAGGCGAATTGTCTATAATAGAAGCTAGGGTTTGCTTCGCTTGAAAAGCTTCTTTCTGCACAATATATATGTCAGCAATTAGCATAAACGTTTTCCCGAGCCAATAATCATAATCCCCAAACTTCTCGGCAAAAGTAAACCCGTGCTCCAGCGCTTGCTCGTATTTTCCTCCTTTAAACAAAATACCTGACTTCAAATAGTGCGCCTCAGCTCCATTTACATCCGTAGCCGAGGTAGATGCCGTGGTGAATTCCTTAATAGCTTGGTCCGTTCGGCCCAGCGCTAAGCTAGCTTTCCCTCTGAACAGCATGGCCGAGTTGTAGGCGTTTAGCGTAGCATTGCCGCGGGCAATTAATTCATCCGCAATCTGAATGGTATTGTTAAAATCATTGGTAAAGTAAAAGCTCTTCATTAAGCCCATGAGGGCGTTAGCTTGTTCTTTTTTGTTGACGGCCAAATCTCGCAAACGCGAATAGAAAGCAGCAGCTTCACTAAAACTTCCGTTTTCAAACTCTAAGTCGGCCACCCGCTGCACCGCTTTGGTCAGATATTCAGATTTGCCTTCTAAAGCAACTTCTTTTAAACTGCGCAAGGCATTGACGCGGTCTTCAATCCTATAAAAAGAATCGCCTAGAAAATACCGCGCGTTTGCAACCGAAGAACTGGCCGGATACGTTTTCAAAAAACTCTCAAACTTGGGAATAGCTTGCTTGTATTTTTCATTGAAATACAAAGACTTAGCCGCCTCATATTCAACGCTTTCTAATGCACTACTTTCTGGATTAGCGGCTTTAAACTTTGCAAGATAATTGTCTAACTGCTCGTTTTGGTTAGACGCTCCCAAGGCTTCTTGCAAACTGTAGATGGCTTCGTTTGAAACAGAAGAAGTTGGATATTTGTCAATAACGCGCTTAAAGTCAGCAATGGCTTCGTTGCTTTTCTGCAGATTGGCGTACGCTGCACCTCTTTTCTGTAAGGCATTTGGCACCAGCGTACTGCTCGGTTGGTTGTCAATTAAATCGCTAAATGAAGCGATGGCGGGCGCGTAATTTGAGCTTTCGAAGTCAATAATTCCTTTTTGATAAATGGCATCATCTACATACCTAGATTTAGGATAAGTCCGAATCAGGGTTTGCAAACTCTGGATGGCTTGGTCGCGGCGGTTAGTGAAATTATACACCACACCTTTCTGAAAGTAGACATAATCTGCATCTGGCGTTTTATTTTGCAAGGCATTATCATACCAGGTTAAAGCCTGCGCGTAATCTTTGTTGACGTAATAACAGTCGGCCAGCCGCACCATGGCGTCTTGGTAATTGGGGTTACCAGCCTTAATGGAATTGTCATTCAGGTACGCTTTAAAATGCACCAGCGCTTTATCATATTGCTTGTCATTATAATACGCGTACCCAATGCCGTAGCGCGATTTCACGTAAAACTCCGTGCGCCCAGAGTTAGGCGTCTGAAAAACGGCCGAGTAACTGGTAATAGCCTGCGGCCACCGCTGCCCGATGGAATAAGCCTCTCCTTTTAAAAAATTGCTAGCCGCCTGAATTTCCTTGTCGTACGGAAAGCCCAACGATTTATCTAACAATTGCACGGTTTGCGCAAAGAATTGGTCGTTATAAAGCTTTACGGCTTGGTAATACGTTACGCGTTGGTAGGTTTCATTAATGCGATGGCTACGTTTCGGCAGTTTCTCAATATGCTGAATGGCCTCAGTGTAATTGCTGGAATTGAGATAAGCTTCACTTATTAAGTCATCGGCCTCGCCGCTAAATTTAGAATCAGGGAAATCACGGTTAAAGTTACCCAAGGCGCTTACAACCTCAGAGAAATTTCCTAATTCATAATTCAACTGCGCATATTTGATGGTGGCGCCTTCTTTTACATTTTTGTCGATGTTGAGTTTGCGAGCCTGGTCAAATGCGCCCAGCGCAAATTGTTTGTTTTTGTCTTTCAGGTAACTCAAACCTAAATGATAAGACGCGTTCTGACCAAGCGAATCTGAGTGAAAGGCTACAGCTTTCAGGTTCTGGATGGCGCTCTTAAAGTCTTCGTTTTTATAATCGGCGAAGCCCATTTTGTACTGCACAGATTTGTCAAGGCTGGTTTTACCCTCGGCATACTGCTTAAAATACGTCGCCGCCGATTCAAAATCACTCTGCTGGAAATAAGCATCGCCTACCAAAAGCTCAATGCTTTCAGGGTTCTGAACGCGAGGCGTAATCTTCAAAGATTTTTGACCGTAGGTGATTACCTCAGCAAAAATACCTTCTTTGTACAGCACCTCCGTTAACATATAAGGCACAATGGTGCGGTAGCTTTCGTTCTGCTCGGCAACTTTTAAATCTAATTTAGCGCCAATGTAATCGCCTTTTCTGAAAGCCAGATAACCAGCGTAATAGCTAGAAGCGAAACTGTATTTATGGTTCCCCCGCTTGTTACGGTCAAATAAAAGCTTGGCTTTGTCAAAATTCTTCTTCGAGAAATAAGCGTACCCCAGCTTAAACTCCATTTCCTTTAACTGAGCATCGTCCAATTTATCGGCAGGCGATTTCTCTAGGTAAACGATGGCTTTGTCGTAGTTTTTCTTGGCGAAAAATGATATGCCCAACTCAAAAAACGCGACGGCTGCTTTGGGGTGCGCCGGATAGCGTTCCGCAAACTGCAAAACCAATTGCTCAGCATCCGGGTGAAATAGATGAAGACCGCTGACGGCGTAATAATACTGGGCATCGGCGGTTTTGGAGGGGTCGTTGATCAAGCGGATGTACTCTGCAAAGGCTTGTTGGGCAGCTCCAAATTTTTCTCGGTCATATAACTCCAGACCTTCTTGGTAAAATCGCTCTCCAGAAATGTAGGTTTGCGGAAACTGCGCCTGGGCGATGTGCGCTCCGCCCAACAAAGCGGTAGCCAAGGCTATTTTATGAGGTATTTTCATAGTTTGCTGTATGGTAAACTGGCTGCGCTCCCGCGATGGAATGCTCTTGAAGCCCGTCTATTCTTCAAATTTAGAAAAAATGCGGGGAAGAGGCCGCGAAATTATCGTTTGCTTTCCTTTTGAAACGATGGCTGCTAATGCTTTCGCATTTAATAAATGAAATTAGCAGCTGTTTTAGGCCTGTTTTTCTAAAAACAGGCCTAAAACAGCTTTACTGATAAACGGGCACCGGATGCATTATTTTAAACACCAATTCCTTGAGAACGGCGGCATCTGTCAGGTTGCCGCCTTCCACGCCCTTGCTCTGCAAATCTGCTAGGTGAATAAAACCAATAATCTGCAGCACCCGCGCATACGGGTAATTCCGCAACGCTTGCAAATATTCCTTCGCCAGAAAACCCCGGTTTCCCAAGCCTTTGGCTACGGTTTGTTCGGTAATTTGGGGCAATAAGTGCAAGGCCATCAGCTTAGTGAAAAAAGAAAACAACAGCACCAGGTTAGGGATAAGCGGATTGTCTTTGGGGTTCGATTCAAAATAATTAAGAATCCGATTCGCCTTAAACACATCCAATCTAGTGATGGCATTTTGCAACTCAAAGATGTTGTATTCCTTGCTTAGGCCTATGTTTTCGCGCACCAGGCGCTCGTCTATGGTTTCGCCGGGTTTAAGATTAATGGCCAGTTTTTCCATTTCATTGGCCAGCCTAGAAAGATCTGAACCAATAAATTCTGCCAACATTATAACCGCGGCTGGAGTAGCTTGTAGTTTTTTGCCCTTTAAAAACTGGTTAATCCAGGCAGGAACTTGGTTGTCATAAAGCTTTTTGGTGGTGAGTAAAACCGCTTGTTTGGCCATTAATTTGCCCAAGCGTTTGCGGCCATCCAAAGCTTTGTGCTTGTGACAGAAAACCAGAATAGTAGACGGCAACGGATGTAGCAAATACGCCTCTAACTGCCGCGCGGCCGGATCTTTATCCGGATCAGCTTCAAGGTTGGCCAGGTTCTGAGCTTCCTTCACAATAACTACTTGCCGCTCAGACATCATGGGGTAGCGTTTGGCCTGCAACAGCACGGTGCCTATGTCTGTATCTTTGCCGTAAAGCACTACTTGGTTAAAGCCTTTTTCCGCGTCTTGAAGGGCGTTTTTCTCAATATAATCAGAGATAATATCTATGTAATACGCTTCCTCGCCCTGCAAGAAATACACGGGAGCGTATTCACGTTTTTTAAGTTTTTGGAGAATATCTTCCGCCGTCAGCGCCATCGTAAAGTTGGGTTGGTGAGCAAATTCAAAGGTACCATGGATTAATTAGAAAGGAAACCAGCAAGCCAAAACAGAGAAATTCAGAAACGCTGTTTTCGGCCTGTTTTTCTAAAATCAGGCCGAAAACAGCACTGCCAGACAATGTGATTGCTCACTTCTGCATCGCTTAAAAGATGTGTATCTTTGGCGCATTAAAAACCAAACGCATGAATTTGATTGAAGAATTACGCTGGCGCGGGATGTTGCAAGACGCCATGCCCGGTACGGAAGAACAACTGAACGCAGGAATGACCACCGGCTACGTTGGTTTTGACCCCACGGCCGCATCTTTACATATTGGCAACCTGGCTACTATTATGCTTTTGGTGCATTTACAGCGGGCTGGCCACAAACCTATAGCCTTGGTAGGTGGAGCCACAGGCATGATTGGGGACCCATCTGGAAAATCGGCAGAGCGAAATTTATTGTCAGAAGACGCGCTGCGGGCCAACCAAGAGGGAATTAGAAAGCAGTTAGAAAAATTTCTTCATTTCGATGGTGGTGCCAACGCGGCCGAAATTGTAAACAATTATGACTGGTTCAAAGATTTTTCTTTTCTAGATTTCCTTCGGAACGTAGGCAAGCACCTCACGGTGAACTACATGATGAAGAAAGATTCTGTCAAGAAACGCATTACGGCTCAAGAAGGCGAAAATGGCGCCGAGGGCCTTTCCTTCACGGAGTTTTCTTACCAGTTGCTGCAAGGCTACGACTACTTTCATCTCTACAAAAACAAGAACGTAAAGCTGCAAATGGGCGGTTCTGACCAGTGGGGCAACATAACCTCTGGCACCGAGCTGATCCGGCGCATGGAAGGCGGCAAGGCTTATGCGCTGACAACGCCGCTGGTTACGAAGGCCGACGGCTCCAAATTCGGGAAATCTGAAAGCGGCAACGTGTGGCTAGACCCAACCCTTACCAGTCCGTATAAATTCTATCAGTTTTGGTTAAATGCCGCCGATGAAGAAGCCGAAAAACTGATCAAACGCTTCACGCTCCTGAATCAGGAAGAAATTGCTGCCTTGGTAGCTGAGCACCAACAAGCCCCGCACTTGCGCGTGTTGCAAAAAGCGCTGGCTCAAGAAGTTACTACCACCGTGCACTCGGCCCAAGATTATACTAATGCGGTAGAAGCATCACAAGTTTTATTTGGAAAAGGCGATGTAGAAACCTTGCGTAATCTGCCCGAAGAAACGCTGTTGGCCGTGTTTGAGGGCGTTCCGCTTTTGGAAGTTGCCAAAGCTGAGGTTAATTCCACCACCCTCGCCGTAGATTTTCTGTCTGAAATGACTGGTTTCCAGATTTTTGAATCGAAAGGTGAGGCCAAGAAAATGATCCAAAACGGCGGCGTAAGCGTGAACCGCGAAAAAGTAGCGAACCCCACAACCACCATCACGGCAGATTTGCTACAAGGTAAATACTTGGTAGTGCAAAAAGGCAAGAAGAACTATTATCTGGTAAAAGTCAGTTAATCTCTAACTAAATATAAAATGAAAAAACGCAACTGCCCTCTCAGTGCCTGCGTTTTTTCTGTTTTAGGCCTGTTTTTTCAAAAACAGGCCTAAAACAGAAAAAAAATACCGTTATAAAAAAAAGGGAAGCGCTGGGCTTCCCTTTTTTTATGACGGTATACAAGGCATTAACTTATTTGCCAGCCTCTTCAGTGTTCTTCATGTCCTGAACTTCCTTGCGGATATCCTGGGCCATGTTTTTCAAATCCTGCATGCCTTTTCTAACGCGGGTTCCAGCGGCAGAGTTCTTCTTGTCATAGAACTTTTCGAAATCGCCTTCCAGAGAAAGTACCAGATCCTTAAGTTTGGAAAAATTGTTCATTAGAGCTTGTTTTAAAGGTTTAACAATTCGTTTTATGGCTCTAATATAGGAATTATAAAATAAGGTGCAAAAAAATAATCTTTTGTATTATTTTATTACAAAACCCGATTTCTAGACTTCTACCGCAGATTTAGTATAAAGACCTTTATCTAACTTGGCAGACACGGCTTCAAAGGCAGCAATAGTTTGGGCTACATCGTCTAACGTATGGATGGCCGTAGGAATCAAGCGCAACATGATAACATCCTTAGGCACAACCGGATACACCACAATTGAGCAGAAAACACTGTAGTTTTCGCGTAAATCTAGGGTAAGAGAAGTGGCGTCAGAGATTTGTCCGTTCAGCAAAACGGGCGTTACCGGAGATTCTGTAGTGCCGATGTTAAAGCCTTTTTCGCGCAAGCCCGCCTGTAAAGCATTGACTACATTCCACAGATTTTTTTTCAGCTCTGGTTGAGTTTTTAGCAATTCCAGTCTTTTAATGGCTCCAATGACTAAAGGCATGGGTAGTGATTTCGCGAAGATCTGGGAGCGCATGTTGTAGCGCAAATACTCTACCACCTGTGCTTCGGCGGCCACAAAAGCGCCAATGCTGGCCATAGATTTGGCGAAGGTAGAGAAGTAAACGTCAATACCGTCTTGGATGCCCAAGTGTTCGCCAGTACCGGCGCCAGTGGTTCCCATCGTCCCAAAACCGTGGGCATCATCCACAAAAAGCCTGAATTGGAATTTTTCTTTCAGCGCAATAATTTCGCGCAGTTTACCTAGGTTACCGCTCATGCCAAAAACGCCTTCGGTAATTACCAGAATGGCGCCACCAGTTTCAGTAGTTAAGCGCGTGGCACGTTGCAGCTGCTTGTCTAAGCTCTCCATGTCATTGTGCTGGTACACAAAGCGCTTGCCTTGATGCAACCGTACGCCGTCAATAATACAGGCATGCGACTCAGCATCATACACAATAACATCGCGCCTATCTACCAACGTATCAATGATGGACACCACACCTTGGTAGCCAAAATTAAGGAGTAAGGCGGCGGGTTTTTGAACAAACTCAGCCAGTTGTGCCTCTAGAGTTTCATGATGGGTGGTATTGCCAGACATAATGCGGGCGCCCATGGGCGTGGCCATTCCCCAGTCAGCGGCGGCCTGAGCATCTGCTTTCCTTACTTCGGGGTGGTTGGCTAGGCCCAGATAATTATTTAAGCTCCAGGTAAGAACCTCTTTCCCTCTAAATTTCATGCGTGGCGAAATTTCACCTTCCAGTTTTGGGAAAGCAAAATACCCGTCTGCATAGTGAGAATGGCTGCCAAGCGGTCCGCGATTGGCTAATAACTTTTCAAATAAATCCACTTTAGATAAGATTAAGGCGGTTGAATATGGTCAGACCTTTGTAATTGGCATTAGGTAAACGCAAATGCAGTAGAAAGGCCTGCAAATTTACATTGATTGCCGTCAATTGCAAAGCTATCAGGTCATAACATATTTTATAAATCTGGACTTTCATGTCTGCCCATTATAAACGTACTTTGATATCTGGATTAGCAGACCTCTCCACCATGAAAGAATTCAAGAAAATATTAATTGCAAACCGCGGCGAAATTGCCTTGCGCATCATGCGTTCCGCCCGCGAAATGGGTATCAAAACCGTGGCCATTTATTCTGAAGCCGACCGCCAGGCATTGCACGTGCGCTACGCTGATGAGGCCGTTTGCGTTGGCCCTCCGCCCTCTAAAGAGTCTTATTTACGGGGCGATGTTATTTTGGAAGTCTGTCAAAAATTGGGCGTAGATGCTGTTCACCCGGGCTACGGCTTTCTCTCTGAAAATGCCAATTTTGCGCGGCTAATAGAAGACGCGGGCATCACTTTTATTGGGCCATCGCCGGAGGCAATTGAATTGATGGGCAATAAATTGGCGGCCAAAGAAGCCGTGGCACAATATAATATCCCCATGGTACCCGGCACGCCGGGCGCAATTACGGAAGTAGAAGAAGCCCAGAAAATATCTAAAGAAATTGGTTATCCGGTTTTAATAAAAGCCAGCGCAGGCGGCGGCGGCAAAGGAATGCGGGTGGTAGAGCGTGCCGAAGACATAGAAGAGCAAATGAAAATGGCCGTGGGTGAGGCAACGTCCGCCTTCGGCGATGGTTCTGTATTTATAGAAAAATACATTGGTTCTCCGCGGCACATTGAGATTCAGGTGTTAGGCGATGAACACGGCAACGTTGTGCACCTATTTGAACGCGAATGCTCCATTCAACGCCGACACCAAAAAGTTATAGAAGAAGCCCCATCTGCCGTTTTAACGCCCGAACTGCGTGATGAAATGGGCCAATGCGCCGTAAACGTGGCCAAAGCGTGTAATTACAAAGGAGCCGGCACGGTAGAGTTTTTGCTTGACGAGAATATGAATTTCTACTTTCTAGAAATGAACACGCGGTTGCAAGTGGAACACCCTGTTACCGAGCAAATTACTGGACTAGATTTGGTGAAAGAGCAGATAAAAGTTGCGCAAGGGCTTCCGCTTTCGTTTCAACAAGAAGATTTAAAAATCAATGGCCACTCTTTAGAACTGCGTGTTTACGCCGAGGACCCCGCGAACAACTTTCTACCTGACATCGGAAAACTGACGACTTACAAACGGCCCCAAGGCCTAGGCGTGCGCGTAGACGATGGTTTTGAAGAAGGTATGGAAATACCTGTTTACTATGATCCCATGATTGCTAAACTGGTCACTTTTGGCGAAAACCGACAGGAAGCCATTGACCGCATGATTAGGGCCATTGACGAATACCAAATTACCGGAATTGAAACAACCTTGCCCTTCGGCCGATTTGTGATGGAGCACGAGGCTTTCCGCTCTGGTCAGTTTGACACCAAATTTATTGAGCGTTATTTCCAAGATCCTTCCGTCCTTAACCTACCCCCTCCTCCAGAAGAAGTAGAATTGGCGGCGGTATTGGCGGCTATGTTTGCGACCCAAACCCAACATCCAGCAGAATCACAAGATAATGTGGCTCGTCCAGATTCTGGTCTTTCCGGCTGGCGGCAAAATAGATTGAAATAATTAGTAGTTTTCTTAACTTCTGTTTTAGGCCTATTTATGCAAAAATGGGTCTAAAACAGAAACTTTCATTTGTCTCTTTTTTATAAAAAAGAAGCTTTCTCTGGCTTGCCAAATACATTGAAATTGGCATAAATAGTAAGCTTTTACTAACCATTATTCAAAATAAGATGCGGTTGTTTTAGGCCTGTTTTTTCAAAAACAGGCCTAAAACAGCCGCATTTTATTTTGAGGATACTTTAAATTAAATCAAACAGGTTCCTTACACCCAAGTTCCGTTCTTTCGTAAAACCTTCGCCGTAGGTAACCCCAATGGAGTGGCCAAACTCCAGTGCCCTGGCTTCAATAAAGCGCATAAAATCTGGCGAGGAAATATAGGTTTGAGGCTCATCAGATTTAGGATTGGCCGCCGAAAAGAATTGAGTCTTAAACGCGTGGATGGCCTTTACTTTCTGATCCCAATACGGCGTAATGTCCACAATAAGGTCTGGCGTAATCATGCGGTCTTGAATGTAATGGTACACCGCCTTCGGCCGCCAGGCCTCTTGTTCTTCTCCTGCTTGAGAAGTAGTACCTATTTGGCGTAATCCGGAAAGAAAACAAGCTTCTGATACCAATTTACTGCCCCTACCGTGGTCTGGATGACGATCATGAAGAGCGTTTAGCAAAACAATTTCAGGCTGGTATTTACGGATGGCGGCAATAACAAGAAGTTGATGTTCGCGGTTGTTTTGGAAAAAGCCATCGGCCATTTCTAAGTTTTCGCGGGCATCCAGACCCAGAATACTGGTAGAGTCTGCCGATTCTTGAGCGCGGGTAGCGGCGGTACCTCTGGTTCCTAACTCGCCCCGAGTTAAATCAACCACGCCTACTTTTTTGCCCAGTGCTTGGTGGGCCAACAAGGTACCCACGCAGCCAAGTTCCGCGTCGTCGGGGTGAGAGGCAAAGGCCAATACGTCTAATTTCATTCCAGCAAACGCTTATTTAATTCTTAGTCTACGGCCGATGCCCAGCGTGGTTTTGGTGCTAATGCGGTTCAATCTAGTAAGCTGCGACACCGATACGCCGTACTTGCGGGCAATGGTACCCAGCACTTCTCCCTTCCGGACGGAATGGTAAACAGTGCGCCGGGCGGCTTTGGATCGGGACGAAGATGCTTTCTTAGCTTTATTGTAGTAATTGAATAATGCGGAAGTGACTTGAAAATCCTCTCCCTTTAAAAGATATTCTGGAAAATTGTAGAGTTCTTCCGGGTCAATCGGGTTGCCTTCATAGCGTACTTCATAATGCAAGTGCGGCCCAGAGCTGCGGCCGGTACTGCCACCCCACCCAATTAATTCCCCAGCCTTCACAAACTGCCCGACCTTGGCCACCGGCTTGCTCATGTGCCCGTAAAGTGTTTCTAGTCCATTTACGTGGCGGACCACGATGTAATTACCGTAACCGCCGCCGTCCCATTTTGATATCCGGACTACTCCATCAAAAGCTGTTTTTACGGAGTCGCCGGTATCTAAGTCTAAATCAGTGCCGTAATGCCAGCGGTAGCCTCTAAACCCGAAATCGGAGGTGACAGGAGTTTTAACCAGCGGCATTTTATAGCCGTGCTTTTCGTCAAAAAGCTTCAGGTTGATGGTATCCTCAATCTTGCGTCCGTCTTTGCGGTACGGGTTAATGTTGTGGGTATCCCAGATGGCGTAGTAACCAGCAATTTTAACCCAAACACTGTCATCTACCTGCACTTCTTCAGAGATTTCTACAATGCTTTGCTCGCCCAAGTCCAGACTGCTGGTATCTTCGCTTACGATGGAAAGTTTTTTGATAGGACTAAATGTGCCGCGCTTTGACTTATCATCGTCTTGAAAAACCTCGTGCTTTATCAACACGGAGGTATCTGGCTTTACATACTTAATTTTAGGAGCCTTGACTTTAAAAAGGTCTTTTTTAACCTTCTGCGCTTGCGCTTCTAACTGCCCAAAAACGGCAAAAAAGCAAAGCATAAGGAGGAAATTGGTTTTTCTTAAAAGCATTTATCCAAAATAATCACGTAACCAGAAAAAGTACCGGACACGGTTTTAAAACAGTTTACCACCTGCTATTATTGCCTTAGCCCTAACAACAGGTGGTAATTGTAATTTCTAATGATCTTCTAAAGAGGCCAAGTACCGCTCTGCGTCTAGAGCGGCCATGCAGCCGGTTCCCGCGGCCGTTACGGCCTGCCGGTACACATTATCTTGCACATCGCCGCAGGCAAAAACGCCGTCAATATTGGTTTTAGACGTACCCGGAATAGTTTTGAGGTACCCGCTGTTGTCATGTTGCAGGTAAGGCTGAAATATTTTGGAGTTGGGCTCATGCCCGATGGCTACGAAGAAACCAGTCACCTTTATCTCCCGGATTTCACCGGTTTTGGTGTCTTTTAAACGGGCACCTTCCACGGTATTTTCACCCAAAATTTCTTCGGTTACGCTGTTCCAGAGAATTTCAATGTTAGGCGTATTCTTCACTCTGTTCTGCATAATTACAGAAGCTTTCATCTCATCACGGCGCACAATCATATACACTTTAGAGCAGAGGTTAGAAAGGTAATGCGCTTCTTCGCAAGCCGTATCGCCGGCGCCTACAATGGCAACTTCTTGGCCACGGTAAAAGAATCCGTCGCAAACAGCGCAGGCCGAAACCCCGCTACCGTTTAAACGAGACTCAGACTCCAACCCCAACCATTTAGCTGACGCGCCCGTGGCGATGATTACCGTTTTGGCTTCCAATTGGGTTTCACCATCAATGGTTACTTTATGCGGCTTGCCAGAAAAATCTACAGAAGTAGCAATGCCGTAGCGGATGTCAGTACCAAAGCGCGCTGCTTGCGCCTTGAAATCTTCCATCATCTGCGGTCCGTTTACGCCATTTGGGTAGCCTGGGTAATTCTCTACGTCATTGGTAATGGTAAGCTGGCCGCCCGGCTGCAAGCCCTGATACATGATGGGCTTCAAGCCTGCGCGCGCCGCGTAAATAGCGGCTGAGTAACCGGCAGGACCTGAACCTATGATTAAACAGTTAATGTTTTCCGTTTTGGTTTCCATTACAAGTCTTAGTTTTGGGAGTGCAATATTACAAATTATTTAACAGACCTTAGCCGCGTCAGCCGGTGACAGAGACGTGAAACCGCTCCTGCCCTTCTAAAGATTTAAATTAAAGAGAATTCTTTACCGCTGTTTTCGGCCTGTTTTTGGTAAAACAGGCCGAAAACAGCCTTTGCTTAAAGTATGCATCTTTTACCTCCATCTTAGAAGACGCTTTAAAACAAAAAAGCCTTGGTCTATTCAACCAAGGCTTTTTGACGATAAGACTAATTATCCTAAATATGGTTTCAGGGCTTTGCTGCGCGAAGTATGGCGCAGGCGGCGGATGGCTTTTTCTTTAATCTGGCGCACGCGTTCACGGGTCAAATTAAATTTTTCGCCAATTTCTTCAAGTGTAAGAGAATGCTCACCGTTTAAACCAAAGTAAAGCGTTATAACATCTGCTTCGCGTTTGGTTAAGGTTGAAAGGGCCCGTTGCACTTCTTTCCGCAGGGAATCGTTCATGAGGCCGGTATCCGGAGACTCTTCGTCTTCGTTTTCCAGCACGTCTAATAAACGGTTTTCCTCGCCCTGTACAAAAGGTGCATCAACAGAAACGTGGCGACCAGATATTTTAAGGGTATCCACAACTTCGGCCGTCGTCAATTCTAAAACTTCCGCGATTTCTTCTGGAGAAGGCTCTCGCTCAAACTTCTGCTCTAGCTCAGAGAAAGACTTGGATATTTTGTTTAAAGAACCTACCCGATTCAATGGCAAACGCACAATTCTAGACTGCTCGGCTAGGGCCTGCAAAATAGACTGACGGATCCACCAAACGGCGTATGAGATAAATTTAAATCCTCGGGTTTCATCAAAACGCTTAGCGGCTTTAATTAAACCTAGGTTGCCTTCGTTAATTAAATCGCCCAAAGAAAGGCCTTGGTTTTGGTACTGCTTAGCCACCGACACCACAAAGCGAAGGTTGGCTTTGGTAAGTTTTTCAAGCGCTAACTGATCGCCGTCTCTAATGCGCTGGGCAAGCGTTACCTCCTCATCTGGGGTGAGCAAGTCAACCTTACCAATCTCCTGCAAATACTTGTCTAGGGACTGGCTTTCGCGGTTGGTAATCTGCTTGCTTATTTTCAGCTGTCTCATTGAAGTGTATTTCTAACTGTGTAATTCTATGTAAGTAGCACTGGTGAGGTAACACCTGCCAAGGCTCCAAAAGTTCTCTTGCTGTAGAAACTAGCCTAAACTCATTTTTGTTTTAGGCCTACTTTTCTAAAAACAGACCGAAAACCCAACCAAACCCTTTCCTGATTTCTAGGTAGGCATTTGGCTGGGTTAGGTCCCTGATAATTTAGTTGTTATTAGGAGTATCTTGGCGCTCTGGCTTGGGCAGCAAGGCTTTACGAGACAACTTGAATTTCCCGGTCTTAGGATCTACATCCACCAATTTCACCTGGATTTCCTCGCCTAATTCTAGTACGCCTTCCATGCTTTCCAGACGCTCCCACTTCACTTCAGAAATGTGCAGCAAACCGTCTTTTCCGGCCATGAATTCCACAAACGCACCATAGGGCTGTATGGATTTCACTTTTCCGTAGTACACTTCGCCTACTTCTGGAACAGCCACGATGGCTTTTATTTTAGAAACAGCCATCTGCATGGCTTCTTGGTTCGTGGCAAAAACGTTCACGTAGCCTTTGTCGTTTTTCTCTTCAATCTGAATCACCGCTCCAGAATCGCGCTGAATCTGCTGAATCACTTTTCCGCCTGGCCCAATAATAGCGCCGATGAATTCTTTCTCAATAATAATATTGGTAGAACGCGGCGTGTGTGGTTTAAAGTCTGTGTTTGGCTGCGCGATGGTTTTGTTCATCTCGCCCAAAATGTGCAAACGTCCGTTTCTAGCTTGGGCCAACGCCTGGCTTAGAATTTCAAATGAAAGACCTTTTACTTTAATGTCCATCTGGCAAGCGGTAATGCCTTTAGACGTACCGGTGACCTTAAAGTCCATATCGCCTAGGTGATCTTCATCGCCTAAAATATCAGATAGAACCGCAAAGTTGCCAGACTCCTCATCCATGATTAAGCCCATGGCGATACCAGAAACGGGAGCTTTAATTTGAATACCGGCATCCATTAAAGCCAAAGTAGCGGCGCAAACCGTGGCCATTGAAGAAGAACCGTTAGATTCTAAAATATCAGA
>JBBSSO010000008.1:0-14919 GCA_038241905.1 Cytophagales bacterium
TACCAAGGCCTTTCTACATGAAGCAGAATTTAAACGAAAACGAACGCGAAGTCATCAAGCTGATCAATTTCTTTAAAAACCGGGGAGAACGCTTGGCGCGCGAAGGAGAACTTACCCAAGAACACCAAGACCTAGATGCGGCTTGTGAGCGCTTGAGCGGTAAAATTTACCATCACGCAGATTTTAGACAGCAAATTCAAGAAAAGCACCAAACCCTTAAAGGCATTATTGAAGATCACGCCCAATGCCCCACCTGCGCCAAAGCCGATATGCTCAAAAAAACGAGCGTGGCCACCAATGACCTGGGCTGGAAATCTAACCGTTACAAATGCCGCCGCTGCAACATTGAATTTACTTGGAACCGGCCCAACAATCCTTGGGACATGATACCTTTCTTGGAACTATGCCTACAAGAATTGGATGTCAACCTGAATACCGAAACGCCCATGGAGCCTGAACTGAAAGAACGGGCCGAAGCTGCGCGCGAGCACATGGCCGTAAGTTTAGAGCAATTGCGGACAGCTATTGAATCGGCGGACGCTGAGAAAGGCCAGATGGAAGAGCAGGACCGCGAAATGAGCCGGATGCTGCATGACTTTAAGAAATACCTTATGATTGAGAAAATAAAGATGGAACCCTTCAGCGAAAATTAAAAGGCTGGCTTTGTATCGCTACCATTTAGGTTGGGCTGCGTAAAGAGAACATTGGAGGCAACGGTTGCTTCTCTATTCACTTAAAGCTAAAAAAATGCCCATCGAGAAAGATATTATTACCAACTCTGACGAAGGCAAGCGCTTGCCAGATGACACCCCAACGCCCAACGAAGCCAGCCAATCTGAGGACGATGAAATTGCCAAGCCTGATCTAGAAGGCACTAAAAGCCAGGCCAAAGAAACCGACTATCTGGACTTAGAACCGGAAGGCACCAAAGCTGCAGGCAACGTGGCCGCGGGTACTGAAAAAGGCGCCCGGCAGTTAGACGGCAGCAACGCTAACTCTCTCAGGACCAAATAAAGCACCTACATCTTTTCTGAACGAAGCGTTTTCGGCCTGTTTTTCCAAAAACAGGCCGAAAACCGTTTAGCCCTTTTGCCGTTAAAATAGGGCAATCAACCTAAGAGCATGTTTAAATTTGTCTTTTGCGCTACAAACAGGCATCAAAAGAACCTGACTTTGCCTTTTTCTCTCACCATAGCGCTGCTATGTTGCTCAAAAAATGCTTCGTCAGAACCTTTCGCTTCCTGTTTTCGCCGGCAAAATCAAAACTTAAACAAGCTCTAAACGCAACTTCTAATGGATAGATACCAGCAAAACCCGAATTATACGCGCCCGCAGAACCAGAAAGTAGACGAAGACTGCTACCGGGGCGCTTACCGGTTAGATAATACGCGCGGCGATGAATACGATGGCCTTAACCAACGCAATAATTTTCCGGATAACCGCCCCATTAGCTTTAACAATCCCGAATCAGACCACCGCTCCAATTTCTCTGACTACCGAGGTTTTAACCAGGATAGAGAAAATGAACGGGGGCAAAGGCAGTTCAATGGGGTAGACTATGAGGGAAACCAAGGTTCCCGCAACTGGTCGCCAGATGAAAGGATGAACAACAACAGAAATTTTAACTCGCTTGAGCGCCAGCAATACCCAAATGAACGCTATGAAAACCAACGTTTTCACCAAAGACCGGAGCAGCGCAGGAACAATTATGAAAATCCTAACCTAAACGCTCCATACCAGGATCGCCGCCGCGAAAACGCATACCGGGATGATTGGAACGACCGCGACCGCGGAAATTATCATCCGCAGGAGCCGAGATTCCGGAACGAAAACGACGGGAACATGGCCGGTTCACTCAGTTACGGCATTCCGTACGATTACCGCTCAGAAGAAGGCAGCCAGCGCCGGTTTGATCCCATGACGGGCCACGTCAGAGACCGAGGTGCTCAAGCTCCCTCCCGCGAGGATTTTTATTGGTAATTCCAACCGCCAACGCTTAGAAAGGCTGCCTAATTTTTTGGGCAGCCTTTCTGTTTTACGCCTTATTCCTAAAAAACAGGCCGTAAACCGCTGTCCTTTACCGCTTTTCATCGGTTTCAGATAGTAAAGCAAAGCATAATCTTGGGCATTAGTGTGCGTTCTACTGTTGCAAGGGTTACCTTTGCCGCAAGTACCAAATGCTCTACCGATAATGAAAAAGTTACTTGGCTTGTGTCTGTTTTTGACGGCGTTGAATGTCTCTTGCGCATCGCCGGATAAGGAAAAAGAAGCATCCGTAGAGGATAAAGTGGCCGACTTAGAAAGCCAAGTTATGGCCCAACATGACTCTACTATGACTTACATGGGCGCGTTATATAGCCATCGGAAAACACTAACGCAGTGGAGAGATTCTCTAGCCCAGCAGGATACGGCTACGATCCGGACTTTAAACGACGGAATTGAAGAGCTGGCTGCCGCTGAAGAAAGCATGATGGGTTGGATGCGCGCGTACCGCGCTCCTGAGGACATGCAGCCAGATTCGGCGTTAGCGTATTTGGCGAGAGAAAAAGAGAAAATTACCATCGTACAGAAAGACATAGACCAAAGCCTTCAAAAAGCTGAAACTATTTCTGCCCAATTCACATCGAAATGAGATATTTACTTTTTACAAGTCTAGCAATTGCTTTGCTAAGCGCCTGTACGTCAAAACCTAGCTCCAATGAACTGCCCATTTTAGGCCCCAGGTCTCCTGAAGTGGTTATGGTAGACGGCAAGCCGATGGTAGATACCGTCTACCATACTATTCCAGACTTCAGTTTTCTAAACCAAGATAGCCAGATGGTTACCCAAAAAACGGTGGGCGGGAAAGTGTATGTGGCAGATTTTTTCTTTACCTCTTGCCCTTCCATCTGCCCCAAAATGAAGAGCCAAATGCTGCGGGTTTACGAGAAGTACAAAGACAACGCTAACGTGGTGCTGCTTTCGCATTCCATTGACCCCACCCATGATACGGTAGCCGTGCTCCGCGATTATGCTGACCGTTTAGGCGTAAAAAGCCAAACCTGGCATTTCTTGACCGGTAACCGAGACTCCATCATGGCCCTGGCCCAGAACAATTATTTTGTGACGGCCATGAAAGACGATGCGGTGCCGGGCGGTTTTGAACATACAGACGGCTTTCTGCTGGTAGACGGACAGAGAAGAATTAGAGGCCATTACCACGGACTAGACGAGAAAGACGTGGATCGGTTAATGGTAGACATAGATCGGTTGCTTGCAGTAGCTAAAGATAAAAATGAGTAAGCACGTTAAAAGGCTGGGAGCCCTGCTTTGGATGGTAGCTTTGCTGGCCGGCTGCTTTACGGAGCGCGGCGCCGAGGGCAAACTGCTTTACGGTCGCCATTGTTCTAGTTGCCATCTGGAGAACGGTGAAGGGCTGCGCGGCATTATTCCTCCCTTGGCTAACGCCGATTACATAGATCAAAACCGTGATAAACTAGCCTGCATTATCCGGAGGGGAATGGAAGGCCCGGTGGTGGTGAACGGCATAACCTACAACCAAGCCATGCCCGGCAATGAGATTGTGACGGAAACAGATATTACCAACATCATCAATTACCTGCACACAGAGTTTAATTCGCCGAAGCAGAAAGTGTCTTTCGGCGAGATTAGAGAGCAGGCTAAAAACTGTCCTTAACCTGCAAAGATTCTGTAAACAAAAAGAGAGAAACCGGCCAGGGTTCCACTCTTTTTGTTTAGGGACATTCTGTTTATTAAGCCGGCTAATATCTGATAATTTTTTAGTTCTGATACTGACTGTAGGGTTCGTGTTTCCTCGGTGTTTTCCAAGTAAAAAATGTTCTACGGAGTTCAAGTGAAAGTTGGGCAAAGACCGATAGTAATTTATTAATCAATTTGGTAAGCCAGTTTACTTCATGAAATGATGTAAGCGCTTTGCGGGAGTGGGAAGATCAAAAAGTATATGATCACTTTTGAATCTTTTTTGATTATACGGTAATGGCAATTGGTGGTTTAAACAGTTTTTCTGGGCTTAAAATAATTCTTAAACCTTCGTCTATTTTTCTTGGAAATTTTCGTTTGATAGTTGAGTAAAGGTGAAATCGGGATGGGTGTTGTATCTTTAAGCCGGGTTTTTCAAGTCATGAAAGCGAGTTGTGTTAGAAAAGAAAGTCAAAAGAAGTTTCTTGTTTAAGCTGATTGTGTTTTTGAACATAGCGGCGGCGGCGCTTTTGGTGCTTTCTCATGTGTGTTCCTACATTAGCCCATCTGTTTTGTGGGTAGCCAGTGTTATTGCTTTGGGCTATCCGGCGCTGCTGCTGGTTAACTTTATTTTTATTCTTTACTGGCTCTTGATCAAAAGCAGGGCGCTTTTTATTTCACTCTTCGCGGTACTGATGGGCTTTGACAACCTGAAAACCCAAGTGCAGCTAAACCTTGTTCAGACCGAAGTGCCCCCCGTAGCCGACAAAATAAAAGTGCTGAATTTTAACGCACGCCTCTTTGATCTTTACAAATGGACGGGCAACCCGCGTACCCGCGATAAGATTTTTAAGATGGTACAAGACGAGCAGCCAGACGTAGCCTGCTTCCAGGAGTTTTACACCTCAACCAAACCTGGCCGAAATAATTTAGATACTTTGCGGCAGTTGCAGAAAGCCACTAACAGCCACGTGGCTTATACGGAAACGCTTCGCAAAACCGACCATTGGGGCATTGCTACTTTTACGTCCTACCCCATCGTTCATAAAGGAAAAATCTTGTTTCATGAGGAAACGAATAACCTCTGTATTTACACGGATATTAAAGTAAATCAAGACACTATTAGGGTGTACAACATCCATTTTCAGTCTAACCGATTTAAGCGCGAAGACTATGAATTCTTAGGCAATCCGGCCGGGGTTCCTACCCGAGAAGAGAAAATTGCAGCCTCCCGAAACATCATCCGGCGCCTGCAGGTGGGGGCGGTTAAGCGGGCCACGCAGGTGCAAATGGTTGCTAAACATATTGCGGAATCGCCGCACGCGGTCATTATCTGCGGCGACTTTAATGATCCGCCAGCCTCGTTTACCTATAATAAAATTAGCAGTGGGCTGAAAGATGCGTTTGTGCAAAGCGGTTGGGGTATTGGGAATACCTACAACGGCCTGTTCTCCGTTCTCCGGATTGACTATATTTTTCACTCGCCATCTATGGTGAGCACCGGGTACCGGACCATCCGCCAAAACCTATCAGACCACTATCCTATTGTGGCGGATATCTGGATTCCGAGAGAAACATCGAACCCAAAAGAATAGGTAGTTTTGTCTACCGTTTTCGGCCTGTTTTTGGAAAATTAGGCCGAAAACAGAATCCATCCGAAGGGAAAGAGGAACAACTTAGCATTCTGAATTAAATTATATAGCGTCCGCTTTGGTGTGGCTAAAGAGCAAAACTACAACGTATGCTTCTGGTTTTCAATGACGTTCCCCAACGTCCATTCCACGCGATTCACGAAAGGGTGCTGGCGTACATCGCAGTCGGTTTTGGTGCAAAGAGTGCAGCTGCCGGGCGGCAAGCAAGGATCTAAGTGCACAAACAATTCTACCACATCGCCTAAATCTTCTATAATAACTTCTTGCAGCAACTCCACTTCATGGTGGGCTTCTTGGAGATTGAAATACCAGGGCAGCGTAAGGTGGCAATCAATGTGCAGGTGACTCCCGTATTTAATCACACGCATGTTATGCAAATCAATCCAGTTTTGGCGGCGGCGCTGGTTCAGGACGGCAATAATGCGGTCAATGAGTTGGTGATCGGCCTCGTCCATGACGCCAGAAATGGAGTTACGCACTAGGCCGTAGCCCGTGTACACGATATACGAACCAAAAAGTAAGGCCACCACAGCGTCTAGCCACAGCAGCCCAGTAAAGTAAATACAAACAAGCCCCACAATTAGCCCGAGGCTGGAATAGGCATCTGAAAGCAGGTGCTTCCCGTTGGCCGTGAGGGTGAGTGAGCTGGTAGAAATCCCAACCTTGACCAAGTATTTTCCGGCAGCAAAATTAATGAGACCCGTGGCAAGCGTGAGGTAGATGCCCAATTCAAGTTGTTGGACAGGCTCGGGGTAAAAAAGATTGTAGCCAGATTTAAAGATGATGGCAATACCGGCAAAAACAATCAGGGAGCCTTCTAGGCCAGAGGACAAGAATTCAATTTTCCCGTGGCCGTAGGGGTGGTCTAGGTCTTTGGGTTTGGCCGCCAAATACACGCTGTACAGTGCCACGCCCCCGGTAATAAAATTAATGATAGACTCTAGGGCATCGGTTAAGATGGCGTTGGAGTTGGTAAAGTAGAACGCGCTGAACTTAACGCTGAGCACCACAAGCGCCAACCCAAGCATGAGCGCCATGAGGCGGATGGTAGGATTTGCCAAAGAGAAAGACATACCGGAAAGATAGGCGTTATGAGTCTTGCGCGTAGCTGGCTAAGGAAAACTTTTAGAAAACCAGAGAAGAAAACAGAGTTGATAGGCACGTCTTCCCTAACTCTTGCGTGAGAAGAGATGGAAAAAAGGCGGGTGGCATTACATTATTAACCTAGAAAAAGGTTTATCAACCAGGTTATAAAAGTGGCTAGCAAGCCTAAAAAGAAAAACAGAAAACCAAAAAGTGGACGCATGGCAGAAATTTTATGAATGTAAATATATACTTTTCTGATATAAGGCCCAAATTCAATTATTGGTAAGCCGCGGATATAAGATTAGCATTATGGAATGTTTTTCTATCGTAATTTATTTAATTTTGCTTTTTCTACTTTTAAAATTGTATGTTTAGTCTTGCAGATTACCACCCTTCAAAAAGTAGCTAAATGAATACGGTCGTAAAGATGAAAGTAGCGGGCAAACCCATCGAAAGAATTTTGAAAAACAATACGCTGGTATCTGTAGATTCCAGTGCGCAAATGGCGGCAATCCACCGGCTGCATAGTCTCCGCGAGACGTATATGATGGCTCCGGTGAACTACTGCTGCGCCTTTAAATTGCCCACTCTCAAAAAATAAGCACCTTCTTTTCTGGGTGGAAATTATTTTTAATCCTACTTTGCTCTATTGTAGAAGTTCTGCTTTGTAGCTTCAATTTCCCCATATTACAGCTCAATAAAAGCCTAGTTTCTTAAATTGCAATAGCTTTTAATTTTAAAGGCGATGGTGTTTTAGGCCTGTTTTTTAAAATATGAATCAGAAACACCGGCGCATTTTTAAACTCCTACTATTCCGCTAGTTCTGAAGAAGGAGCTATAATTCAATTTGCGGTTAAACTTAGGTTAATGCATCGGGTAGAAACTAGAATGGCTGGAGACAGTAGCTGCCCTGCCGATGAGCAATGCCCAAAACAGACTTTCTTAGAGGATTTTTACTATACTGTTGCGTGAATTTCTTGATAAAATTATAATTATCTAAAATTATAGAAGGACCCTTAGCGTAATTTTGTGTGATCTGGTATTGCTAACATTGCAATATTTTCTTATTTTAAAAGAAAAACCATGAAGATTGTAGTTGAAGAAGAACCGCAAGCGTATATCTTGCGGTTAAGCGGGGAGCTAGATGCATCTACATGCTTAGAGGTAGACCGAGAAATTGAAATTGCGCTCAGCAAGCCCATAGAGCAGTTATGGGTTGATTGCAAGGGTCTTAAATACATTTCCTCGGCGGGTTTAGGGGTTTTGATTTCACATTTAGGCAACTTAGAGACCCGCCAAATTAACCTGGTGCTCTACGGCATGACGGACCAGATAAGAAACGTATTTGAGTTACTGGGGCTGCATGTTCTCATGACCATTGTAACCTCAAAAGAAGATGCTACCCTTCAGACTAAATAGCAATTTGATAAAAACCGCTACTTTTCTATAAATTTAATTTTAGCACGCAATAACAGAATTGTTCTATTTAGGCATCCGGCCCAGAGCGTTGCGTTAATTTCTGCTACTTCTAGAAATACATTCCTCTTTCTTTCATCACTACTAAAAGTAAAAACACTTTTGGCGACGGTGCACAGCCTTTCTTTTTCCTGACGGTAGTACTTATAAGAAGGCAGCCTAAGTTAGATTAACGGGCCTCAATACTAGCAAAAGCAGTTCTGCTTTTTGAATCCTCTACTTTTCTTTCTCCGTGCTTTCAGGCCTTGTGTCCATAGTTACTAAGGGCTTGTTTAAGTTTTGATTTTGCCGGCGAAAGACAAACTTAAATATGCTCTATGAAACAACTTAACTGCGGCTAAAAAAAAACGTGTTTTCGGCCTGTTTTTGGAAAAACAGGCCGAAAACTACTTTGTGCTTTTTTGAGTGGAGGTTTCGTCTTGGGCTACAATGCGGAGGAGAACAAACCCAGCCATACCGGAGAGGAAAGACGCCATCAGAATGGCAAATTTAGCTTCGGTCTGGAAAGTTACATCTGAGAAAGAAAGCAGCGCCACAAAAATGGACATGGTAAACCCAATGCCCGCCAGCAAACTTAAACCAAATATTTCTGACCATTTTACGCCTGGTGGCAAACTGCTAATCTTGGTTTTTACGGATAACCAGGTGAAGAACATGATGCCGAGGGGCTTGCCTAAGAATAACCCAAACACAATTCCCATGCCCAGTGTGCTGAATAAACCGTCTACCATGCCTGGTTCAAACAGAATATTGGTGTTTACCAAAGCAAAGATTGGCATAATGAGAAAGTTGACGGGCTTCATGAGCGCGTGTTCTAGTTTCTCCAGCGGAGATTCATCATCGCCCACGGTAGTAGGTAGGGTGAAGGCCGTTAGAACTCCGGCAATGGTGGCGTGGACCCCAGAATGGTGAATAAAATACCACATAAACACGCCCGGCACCAAATAGAAAAACAGATTTTTAACGCCCATTCGGTTAAACACCAAAAGCAGTGCAAACACGCCGGCAGCGTACAATAAGTACTGTAAACTAATCTGCGAAGAGTAAAAAACCGCGATGACCATAATGGCTCCTAGATCATCTACAATAGCCAGCGCGGTCAAGAATATTTTAAGCGAAATAGGAATGCGACTGCCTAACAATGACAAGACCCCAATAGCAAAGGCAATATCAGTAGCCATAGGAATTCCCCAACCGCTGGCGGTAGGAGTACCCTGGTTAAAAAGTGCGTAGATAAGGGCAGGCACAGCCATGCCACCAATGGCCGCAAAAACGGGCAACGCCGCTTGCCGTACTGAAGAAAGTTCTCCTTCTACCAGTTCACGTTTTATTTCAAGGCCTACCAATAAAAAGAAAATGGCCATTAACCCATCGTTAACCCAGAGCAAGACAGAGTAGCGCAGAGAAAGGCTGTCAGACTGATAGCCTATTTCTTGGTCTAGTAAATTTTGGAACGATGGCCCCAATTGAGAATTGGCAATTAGCAGCGAAACCACCAAGCAAATCATCAAGAGTATTCCGCCCGCAGAGGCCGAATTAAAAAAGTTTTTGTAAACGGTTAGGTTGATTTTAAAAATCTGTTTCAACATGTGGTCTAATCGAAATGCAGCGAATAATAGGGGTTCAGGAATTAAAGTAGAAGGGCAAACCTTCTGGCACCGGCTACAAAAAACAAGGGTAATTTAAGTGCTGATGAAGCATTAAAAAGCAGCCATTTTGTAAGCTTCAGGGTAAAGATAGGTAAAAATAGAAAACCTGCTAGCAGAAAATCCACCACAGAATCATATTTAGAGGGTGTTTTCTGATAAGTTATCTAGGGGAATTAAACCGCTTAAAAAAAATTGGTTGAGCAGAAGCATCGTTTTAAAGCAGATGTCTGAGATTAACACTTCTGTTTTAGGGTTGTTTTTCCAAAAACAGGCCTAAAGCAGAAGTGTTAATCCATAGGCACCATTTCTGCCCACAGCTTTTTGAACTGTTGCTGGTAGCCAGCCATCGCCACGGGGTCTTTGGTGATAAGCACATTTTCGTGGTTATAGAGTGCGGCGCTGCGGGTCCAATTATAAGAGCCTGTGAGCAAGAACAACCCGTCTGCTATCGCAAATTTGTGGTGCATGTGGTTTTTGGTTTGATCTATGCGAATGTCCAAACCCGCTTTAGAAAGTTGCTGAATGTCAGAACCTTTGTCATACAGTTTTTCATTGTCGGTGAGTATTCTAATGCGGATCCCGCGGGCGAAAGCCTCTAAAATTGCCTCGGTAACCAAGTTGTCTGAGATAGTGAACACGCAAATATCCAGCGACTGCCGCGCAGCTTTTATAAACTGAAGAATGGCATTCTGACATTCTTCGCCGGGACTAAAAAAAGCCCCCACCTTAATATAAGAAGCGGTACTGTTTGGTTTGGTGAAATCTAAAGACATGGGCAAAAGCTGTTTAAGCGCTGTTTTTCAAAAAGGAGGCCGAAAACACAAATTTTCTATTGAGTGATTTGTGTTCCGGCAAATACCTCCTATACGCAATCCAATGGCAAATAAATGAAGTTTAGGAATACGTCAATCTAAGAATATTTTAGAAAAGCGCCTGCGCTAACATTTTCTACAAACCGAACATCAGTCCGCTTAAAGAGCTTGCCCAAATTTAATTATGCCTGATTTAAGGATAAATGATGCCTTTAAAAAGAATTTGGGTTTTAAGGCCGATGAAATGACTGGAAAAGGGAGTGGCAGGTGAATCTCTTCTAGTTTATCTTTTAGGGTTGTCTGGAAATGTGTAGTTTTAAGTCAACAGGTACTAAAAGTTTGTTTTCGTTTTAGGTTGCTTAGCAAGATTGTCAAGAAGACGACCGTGGTGCGGTACCAATTTCTCTACTAAGAGCTTGTTTAAAATTTGATTTTGACGCCTGTTTGTAGCGCAAAAGACAAATTTAACCATGCTCTAATAGCCCGAAGTTAAACAAACGCCTAAAAGATTTTACGTTTTGCCCATGAGAGCTATATTTCTTTCCCTTTTTCTGAGTGTGGCCGTGCTCACATCGGGCGCAGCCCAAACCCAGAAACCGGCGGCCGCCAAAGTCCGCGCGCCGTCTAGCCTGCAGCAGCAATACAATTCTATCAAATTCCGGTCATCGCCGTACAAAGAATTTGGCCACAATTACCGGGTCATGCGCGAAAGTTATCTAGATGATTTGATGAAGAACGTGCAAGATTCTCTTCGGCAGAAAGACCAGAGCATAAAAAACGCTGGCAAAGAAACTGCCCAGGCGCTGGCCGCTACCCAAAAAGAATTGGCTGCTCAGAAGGCCAAGGTGCAAACCTTAACCCAAGCCAACGCCGAACAACAACGCCAGATTGCGCAAACCGATCATGACGTGGCGCATTTGTCAGTGTTAGGTTTGGAGGTAGACAAGCAAGTGTACGTGGTGGTTAGTTTGCTGATGATGGCTGCTTTGGCCGCGCTGGCCGTAGGTTTGGGGTTGATGTATAAGAACAGCAACGCCGTAACACAAGAGAAAATTCTGGCCCATGAAGAAGTAAGCGAAGAACTAAAAAACCACCGGCAAACTGCCCGCGAGCGTGAAACCAAACTGAAACGAGAGCAGCAGTCAGAAGCCAACAAAGTAGAAGAACTAACCCAGCAAGTGGCAGATTTGCAGAAAAGAGTAATGCTGTAAACTGCTTTTTGTGCGGTCCATTTTCATCGATTTAAAAGAATATTTAGGAACGTTTTGAGGAGAGAGCGCTTCTTTTTTTACACTATCCGTAACCAACCCAGCTACTATGGAACTGAATCAAAAATTACTTCGGCAAATGGAAACAGAGGCCGCCAACACCAGAATAATGCTGGAACGCGTGCCTCAAGAGCATTTTGACTGGCAACCCCACGCAAAAAGCATGACGCTGCGCCAACTGGCTGGCCACGTGGCCGAGGTGCCTGGCATGTTTATTGCCGAGGTTTTGCAGAACGACGGAATTGATTTAAAGGAGTACACGTACGTGCCTTTCAGCGGAAACACCCACCAAGAACTAATGGCCTTTTTTGAGGAAAACTTACAGAAAGCCGTTCGGGCGCTGGACCACACCAACATAGTTGAAATTGCCAATTCCTTTACCATGCGCAGCGGCGAGCACGTTATTAGTTCGCTGCCCAAGCAAATGGTAATCAGGACGATGGGTATGAACCACGTCATCCATCATCGGGGTCAGCTGAGCGTATATTTGCGCCTTTTAGATGTGCCGGTACCGGGCATGTACGGGCCTTCGGCCGATGAAGCGTAGTGGTTTTTTAAAATTAAGGAAGCACTGCGACTCAGAATTTTAAGATTTTTTTAGAACCAAGAGAGCTGCTTTCGGCCTGTTTTAGCAAAAACAGGCCGAAAACAGCTCTCTTCATTTATTGGCTTTGTGCAAAACTATGAAGTTCTTTAGGTTCAGGTTCTTTTGCCGGTCGTTAACAGATGAAACGCCTATTTTTATCAGAGTATTTAGTTTAGGTCGATGGAGAACAAGGGAAGAAAAAGCGCGTAATGAAAGTGAGAAGGAAGCCTTGAAACCATCGAAAGAAGAAAGGGAAACAAAAATTAATGGCTTATTTGAGAAGGTTCTGAATTAATACCGTCTTGGAAAGCGTTACCTTTCCGGATAGTAAGCAGAAACCGGCTTCGCGGTTCAAATATTCTGTTTATTTTTGCCCCATTACCTTAGTTTTAAGTATGAGCACACCCAAATTTACGGCACCAAGTAACTCGTTTTATGCTGAGTTAAAAAACCGCACCAACGCTTATTTCGAAGAAATGGGCAGTCACCCTACCGGAAACTATACTTTATATATCAAGGCCGCCGTGCTAATTACTGCGTTGGTTTTGCTGTATGTGCATTTGGTGTTTTTTACCCCGCCGGCTTGGCTGGCTTTGGTAGAGTGCTTGTTGCTGGGCGGCGTAACGGCGGCCATTGGCTTTAACATTATGCATGACGGGGGCCACGGCAGTTTCAGTAAAAAGAAATGGGTGAACGAGATGGCCGGCCTTTCATTAAACGTGCTGGGCGCCAACATGCACATGTGGGCTACCAAGCACAACGTAATTCACCACACCTACACCAACATTGATGGCGTAGACGATGACCTGGACGCCAAGCCATTCCTGCGCCTTTGCGACAACCAAAAACACCACAAAATACATCAATACCAGCATTTTTATTTCTGGGGCGCTTATGCCATGCTGTATCTTTACTGGGTTTTCTTTACCGATTACGTCAAGTATTTCACCCAGAAAGTAGGCGATATTCCCATCAAAAAAATGAAGCGCAACGACCATCTCACTTTCTGGGGATTTAAGGTCTTGCACTTTTTCTTATTCGTGATTTTGCCTATTTACACCGTAGGTTTCTTGCCTTGGCTGCTGGGCTTTTTAGTGTATGGCATGTTTACGGGCTTGATTCTGAGCATAGTATTTCAGTTGGCGCACACCGTTGAAGACGCGCATTTCCCCGTTCCTTCGCTGCCTGCCAACCGCATAGAAGATGAATGGGCTTTGCATCAGTTAAAAACCACGGCCAATTTCGCTACCAAAAACAAAGTAGTAAGCTGGCTAACGGGCGGACTTAATTTCCAGATTGAGCACCATTTATTTCCGCGTATTTCACACGTGCATTACCCGGCCATCAGCAAAATTATAAAACAAGCGTGCGCTGAGTTTAACGTACCTTATATTGAGTACCCCAAAACCCGCACCGCCATCATGTCTCATATTGCGCATTTGCGGCAGCTGGCTTTACAGCCGGTGCCCGTTAAGGTTCAGTAGAGATTATTTGACATGGGAAATCCCGGCTTTTGTAAAAAAGGCCGGGATTTTTATTTTTGAGTTTTTGGTAATAAAGCTGGGGTAGTTTTGCGCGCCGCAACAGCAGAAAACCCTCAACCCTTTGCTATTTTCGCCAGCAATTCTTCGTCTGAAACTTCTTCTAACCAGTTAGTCGGTAATTCTAGCCGGACGGTTTGGGCCTGACCGCTGGGCGTACAAACTACGGTAACCGTTCCTTTATCTTTTGAAGCTAATTCTGTAGCTTTATCGGCGGCGGCATCTTGCAGGCCGGCGTACGTTTGTACGCAGGTCCAGGTGAGTTGGTCTTGGTCGGTTACGTCGCGTTGAGTCATGGAAGGTAGATGGTAGCGTTAAGAGATGGGAATAATACGAGATTGCCGGACAAAAGATAAAAGCTTACCAGAAAGCAGTGGACGCGCGGCTGTTTTAGGCTTGTTTTTGGAAAAACAGGCTTAAAACAGAAATACTTTTCTAAACCTATTTCTCCGCTGCCCGAATACAGAGTACTACTCAACGTAACATGTTTATGATTACCATCTACCACAACAAAAGCTGCAGCAAAAGCCGGGAGGCGCTGGGGTTGCTGCAACGCACCGGACGGCCTATCCACGTAATTCAATACCTTACCGAAACGCCATCGGTAGAAGAACTTAAAGAACTGCTGGCCAAGTTAAACTTGGGCCCAGAAGATATTATCCGGAAAGGGGAGAAGCTTTACCGCGAAGTTTATGCTGGTCAACATTTAACGCAAGATCAATGGCTGCAAGTGCTCGCCGAAAACCCCGTTTTACTAGAAAGACCCATAGTTGTTGCAGAAGATAAAGCAGTAATTGCGCGTCCGCCAGAAAATTTATTATCCATTTTGTAACGGCTTTTTCAACCTTCATAATCGGCGGAGCCAAGGGAATTAAAGAGCCAAGTTAGGTATGAGTGATAATGAAAAAGAGCTGCGGTTCATACGTTTTTTTAAACGTATGAACCGCAGCTCTTTTTGGTAACTTACATTCAAGTATCAAATGCAACTTTAAGGCAGGCAATAGTCACGTATGTTTTTCATGAGGAAGAGGCACCTAAATGCCCCTTCCCATGAATGGATAAATGTTCTATATTGCCTTCCGACCAAAGTTGCCAATATGAGCCATTTATCCGTAGAGCAAAGATACACTATTGCCCAGATGTTAGCGCA